>JAZRXS010000102.1:0-2474 GCA_045600325.1 Prevotella sp. | reverse complement strand
GAACTGAAAGCCCGCAGTTTCCGTCTTTCCTCATCGCATATCCCTGAAGATCATTCGCTTATACAGAAGCTCATTGCAATGGGACGCACGCCTTTCGGTTCGCCAACGCTCTCCGACCAAGCACTTATGCCATGGCAATCGTTCAAGCTTGGCCCAGGCGATTCGGCACGTTCCCACACTGCTGATGAGTATATCAAGGCAAGTGAGATAGAGGAAGCAGTACGCATGTACGTGGAGTTGCTGAATCCGTAAATTGTAAATCCGTAAATCTGTAAATCCCTTTGGTTCTTCCAATAGCATATTTCCCACCAATCTCATGGTTCAAGGCTCTGCTCAAAGGCGACGCTGTCATTGAACAGCACGAGAACTATGTGAAGCAAACCATCAGAAACCGCTGTCAGATAGCCACGGCAAGCGGTATGCAGCGCTTGTCTGTGCCTGTGGTTAAGGCGGAAAAGACCACCGATGTCCTTATCGCTTCCCACGACAACTGGCAGCAGAAGCAATGGAACGCCATAGCCACAGCCTACGGCGAAAGCGCCTTCTTCGACTACTATGCAGATGATCTCAAGCCCTTCTTCACTACTGATTGCCAGAAGAGCCTCTTTGAGCATAACCTCTCCATCATCCAGAAGCTTCTCGAACTGCTTGATGTTGATGATGTTACCCTCCGCTTCACCGATACCTTCATTGGCGAAAACTACACGGCTTCTCTAAAAGCCTCTGTTCACGAAACGTCAGCTTCTGACTCCATTAGCCATCAGCCATCAGCCATTAGCCTCGTTGCCTGCAACGAACCGTCTGCCTCGCTCCTCAGAGCGAACCCCTATTACCAAGTCTTCCGCGAGAAGACCGGCTTCCTTCCCGACCTTTCCATCCTTGACCTTCTCTTCAACCTCGGTCCCGAAGCCGCTTGCTATTTGCTAAAAAAATAAACAACATATTCTTAAACTCAAACAACCAAACAACATCCCCAATAGCTATTGACACCTCCCCTTTGGGGAGCTTGAGGGGCTTTATATTATGAAAAAACGATTTATCAACCCCAAATACTACGCTACACGCGACCCAGAGATTCGCCATGTGAACACTTTCGATGAATTCCTTGAGAACATGGCAGAAGTTGCCAAGGAAAACTACGGCAAGGTTCTCGGCTATCCAACAGCCGGAACTGCCAACATGGAAGGCTTCTACGACTGGTATGTCAACACAGGAATGACCCACGTCTTCATGAACAACGCCGGAGATCCCTTCGGAGACAGCGCAGTAAACCTCACAACGATGAGCATCGAGCGCAAGACAGTGAAGTTCATTGCATCGCTCTTGGGCATCAATAGCGACAATGTCTGGGGACTTATCACTGCCAGCGGTACCGATGGCAACAACCACGGCATCTACTTCGGCGCACAGAAACTGAAGAACGAGACAGGACTTTTGCCAATTGTCTATGTATCAAAGGAATCGCATTACTCCAACAAGCGCCTCTGCGACCTGCAGAATCTTGAAGTGCGACTCATTGACTGCGACGAGATGGGACGAATGAAACCAGAGGCTCTGCGTGCTGCCATCTATCCTGGACGACCAGCACTCATGATCTATTCCGTGGGTTCCACCTTCAAGGGGGCCATCGACGACCAGCAGGCTCTCAATGATGTCCTTGACGAAGTGAATCCTGTGGCTGTCTATCGCCATGTGGATGCAGCACTTTTTGGCGGTTATCTGCCATTCACGGAGCATCATGACATTGTGGATATCAACAAGTGCGGCTATCAGTCGATAGCCATCAGCGGACATAAATTCTTCGGTGTTGATGCCCCTTGCGGACTTTTCATAACCACACGTTCCGTCCTTGAAGCGCAGAAATCATATAATGTCGGCTATCTCAACGGTTCCATGCCGATGATAAACTGCTCACGCTCGTCCATCATTCCGCTGAAGTTCTATTGGATCATCGACCGTCTCGGCATAGAAGGACTCTCGGAACAGGCGCAGACCATCCTTGAGAATGCCGACTTCTTCCTCAGCGAGCTTCACAGAATCGGTTGGCCTGCATGGAAAAACGACTTCTCCAATACCGTAATAATGAAGAAGCCGTCCGACAAACTTACCGAGAAATATAATCTTGCTTGTGGTTACGACGAAGCCCTCGGTGGCAAACTCGTCCACGCTGTTGTTATGCAGAAGGTTACTCGCGAACACATCTCCGCCTTCATCTCAGACCTTGAAGACGAAATGATGATGCAAGCATAAGAAGCTATTTATGGAGGTGCGGTGCCCTCACCGCACCAATGGCAATCAAATGTAGTGTCTCCATCCCTCCCAAAAAACGTCCAGACGAAAGAATTTGAACAAAAATATTTTTGTAGTCCAAAATGTTTTTCTATCTTTGCACCGAAATAAACTGTTTATAATATTATGCCAATATCTGCAACTCACGAGAAATACGCGAACTTCTACACCGATTTTGCCTTCAA
>JAZRXS010000101.1:0-4050 GCA_045600325.1 Prevotella sp. | reverse complement strand
AAAAAATCATTTTCCTTTGCTTCTTGTACTACTTTCTGTCTATGTAAATCTTTCAAAGATCGCCTTCTTTTTCGCTATCGGAGAAGCTTTCACTAACCTTTGATTTTTCATCGGAAGTGGGTGGTTTTCCGTTTTAGCGGGTGCAAAGGTAGGACTATTTCACAAACCCCGCAAGTATTTTCAAGGAAAAGTTTCGTAAAACGCGATTGTTTTGAGAAACATCAAATTCGCTTCGCGTGCGTACATTTTATTATATTTATAAAGGGAGGGAGGGACGAATGCCAAACTTGCTGCCGAACAGACGGGGAAGGGAAAGAGGGGAGTCAAGAGAGCCTAAGAGAGCCTAAGCGTGGGGAAGAAAGAGACAAAGCTGCGGGAATGTGCCGCCGCAGACCTCAGGCTTGAGGACACAGGCTGCGGAAATGACAAAATAGTATCAGTGGAAATGGGTGAATCTTAAGGCTTTCCAGACCAATCTGCAACCCATTGGAAACCAACCGCTTACGGAACGCCAAAAAAAACATGGGAGTTTTGGGTGAAAAGTCATAGAGTTTTGATCCAAAAACATGGGAGTTTTGGGGCAAAACTGTAGGAGTTTTATGACGGAAGCCATAGGCTTGTAGAATAGAGCCGTAAAAATGACAAAATAGTATCAATCGGGAGAGAAACGAGAGAAGATACGAAGAGAATGCAGAAAAATGCGAAAAGAATGCAGAAAAATGCGAAGAGAATGTGGAAAGAATGCTGAGAGAATACGGAAATGAGTCTTCTTAAAGTAGCAAAACACTTGCTCATTAGCACTTTTTTTGCGTAAATAGTCAAAAAATATCCTCAATCTGCATTATATTTGCAAAAAAATGTTTAATTTTGCCGCGAATAAATTGGATGAATATACCGTATTGCCATTATAGCTCTCTATGAAGAAAGGTGAGAATTGACGAAAATGGCAAACCAAGTAGATGAATATACATTTATTAAATTAATATTACTAACCCAAAATCATTAAAACATTATCACAATGAGATCAACTTCTCAGAAGTGTATTGCTTCTGTGTGGGGAAAAGTATGCATGATGGCTGTCATGCTGCTGATGCTCACCGGTAGTAGTGCGCTTGCAAAGCAGGTCACTGGTAAGGTTCTGTCGGACAGCGACAATGAGCCGCTTATCGGTGCGAGTGTTATTGTGGAAGGACAGACTGGCGGTGCCATTACTGACTTCGACGGTAACTTTGTGATAGAAGCCAACGACGGTCAGACCCTCGTGGTTTCTTACATTGGATACCTCACTCAGAAAGTGAAGGTGTCAGGTAATAATCTTGTCATCCGCCTCAAGGACGACTCTCAGAGCCTTGAAGACGTGGTGGTAGTAGGTTACGGTACTATGAAGAAGAAGCTCGTTACTGGTGCTACTCTTCAGGTAAAGGGTGAGGACATCGCAAAGATGAACACCACAAACCCTCTTTCTGCCCTTCAGGGACAGACTCCTGGTGTGAACATCGTTTCTACATCTGGTAAGCCAGGTGCTGAAATGAGCGTTACAATCCGTGGTCTCGGTACTGTAGGTAACTCTCAGCCTCTCTACCTCATCGATGGTATCGGTGGTGACATCACTACTCTTAACCCTGCCGACATCGAGCGCATCGACGTGCTCAAGGATGCTGCCTCTGCTGCCATCTATGGCGCTCAGGCTGCAAACGGTGTTGTACTCATCACAACGAAGAGCGGTAAGGAAGGTACTTGCAACATCACTTACGATGGTTTCGTAGGTTGGCAGACTCTTGGCCGCAAGTTCGACATGCTCAACGCTGATGAGTATATGAAGATCATGGACGAGGCTCGCTTGAACTCAGGAATGTCTCCTGTAAATTGGAGTTCTCTCGATGCTATCCACGATGCTAACGGTAACATCTACAACACAGACTGGATTGACCAGGCAGTGAACGAAGGCGCTCTCACTACTTCTCATAGCCTTGCCTTCACAGGTGGTTCTCAGTCTTCTACTTACTCTATCTCTCTTGGTTACACAGGCCAGCAGGGTCTTATCGGTGGTCCTCAGGTTTCTGACTACAAGCGCTACAACTTCCGCGCTAACTCTGAGCACAAGATGTTCGGTGACATCGTTACTGTCGGTGAGCACATGAGCTTCGTTTGGAAGGACACTCGTGGTATGAACACTGGTAACATCTGGAACAACAACCTCCGCTCTGCATTCTCTTCTTCACCATTGCATCCAGTTTATGATGAGAGTGGCGAATATATGAATACACTCAACAACGATTGGAACACAGAAGATGGCAACCCTTACGGCCAGATGATGGTGAACCGTTTCAACCGTTCTCGCAATGGTTCTATCGATGCTAACTTCTACGCACAGGTAGAGCCTATCAAGAACCTGAAGTTCAAGACTGTATTCGGTATTGCATACGGTGCTTCTGAATACCGCTCATACACTCCTGTGTATAAGTTCGTGCCAACTTCTGGAAACACTACAGAGAAGGTTTCTCAGAGCAACGGTCACGGCATGTCAATGGTTTGGACTAACACACTCTCTTATGACTGGAACTGGGGTGAGCACGCTCTCAACGCTCTCGTTGGTTCGGAAATGTCAAAGTATGATGGTATCAGCTCAGGCGGCAGCAACACTGACCTCATCACTGGCTTCAGCGGCTGGCAGACAGCTTACCTCAACAATACTAACGGTACTGACAACAAGACTGTGTCAGGTGCTCCTTACGACCCATCGCGCGGCATGTCTTACTTCGCACGTCTTGGTTGGTCTTGGAAAGAGCGCTACATGCTGAATGCTACTATGCGTGCCGACGGTTCTTCTAAGTTCGCTTCAGGTCACCGTTGGGGTTACTTCCCATCAGTATCAGCTGGTTGGACTGTAACAGAAGAAAACTTCATGAAGAGCGCTTCTTCATGGCTTGATTTCTTGAAGTTACGTGCTTCTTGGGGTCAGGTTGGTAATGCTAACATCAACTGTTGGCAGTATCTTGCTCCTGTAAAGACTACAAACACTAACTACAACTTCGGTGTTGGTGGTGGTCAGGATGCTTGGGAGACAGGTTCTTACACAGAGCGTCTTGCTAATGAGGAAATCAAGTGGGAAACATCTGAGCAGATCAACGTTGGTCTCGATGCTCGCTTCCTCCGCAACCGTCTCGCTCTTACTGCAGACTGGTACATCAAGACTACTAAGGACTGGCTCGTAGCTGCTCCTCTTCTCGCTACTACAGGTGTTAGCTCTAAGATGATCAACGGTGGTGACGTTAAGAATACCGGTGTTGAACTTGGTCTTTCTTGGAACGACCACATCGGTGCTTTCAACTACAATATCGGTGGTAACTTCGCTTACAACCACAACGAAGTAGGCAAGATCCCAACAGAAGATGGTATCATCCATGGCGAGTCAGGTGGTCACTACTCTAACTCAGAAGAGTACTACCGCGCTCAGGACGGTCATGCTATCGGTTACTTCTGGGGCTATAAGACAGAAGGCATCTTCCAGAGCCAGCAGGATATCAAGGACTGGATTGCAGCTGGTAACGGCGTATTGCAGTCAAATGTTCAGCCTGGTGACGTGAAGTATCTTGACATCAACCACGACGGTGCTGTCAACGCTGACGATAAGGTTGACCTCGGCAACGGTCTTCCAAAGTTCACTTACGGCTTCAACCTCGGCTTCGAGTACAAGGGTCTTGACCTCAGCGCAAACTTCACAGGTGCTGCTGGCTTCAAGATTGTTCAGTCATACCGTGACCCTAACTCTTCACAGTCTAACTATAGCCGTGCTATCCTCAACCGTTGGACAGGCGAGGGAACAAGCGACCGTATGCCACGCGTAACTTACTCTGACGCTGGTAACTGGCTCTTCTCTGACCTCTACATCCAGGATGGTGACTATCTCCGTCTCCAGAACCTCACTCTCGGCTATGACCTCAGCAAGATCATCTCTTGCCCTGCAATCTCAAAGATTCGCATCTACGCTCAGGCTCAGAATCTCATCACATTCACTAAGTACGATGGTATGGACCCAGAAATCGGTTC
>JAZRXS010000100.1:0-15797 GCA_045600325.1 Prevotella sp. | reverse complement strand
ACTCTCTATCGAGAACAACTGGGGCACTTACGACCACGTTCTCTCTGACTACTTCGTGCAGAACGCTTCTTTCATCAAGCTCGACAACATTACCCTCGGTTACTCTTTCGCAAACCTCTTCCAGGGTGGCAACTACAAGGGGCTCAACGGTCGTCTCTACCTCACAGCAACAAACGTTGCTATTTGGACAAACTACGACGGCGTAGATCCTGAAGTTGGTGGCGGTATCGACGGTACTATCTACCCACGTCCGTTCTCTATGACTATGGGTCTGAACCTTAACTTCTAAAATTCGCAACGCTGTTGCGAGGCTAAAGGCTAAAAACTAAAGGCTGAAGGAGCCTGTACTCTATAGCCTGTAGTCTGTAGCCTCATATTGAGCAACGCGAAATTTGAACAAAAATAAATTAAAATTATGAACTTCAAATATATAAGAAATATTGTTCCTGCTGCAGCCTTCGCGCTGACAATGGGATTGAGTTCTTGCGATTTCCTTGACGTAGAGCCTCTCGACCCTTCAAATGTTTCTACAGTTGATGAGACTGGTCTCTATGCAAAGTGTTACGCAAACATGGCTCTTGCCGGCAACACTGGTGCCAACGGCGACTGCGACATTGACGGTCTCGACGGTGGTACTACAGGTTTCGTACGCCAGCTTTGGAACGCAAACGAACTTACTACTGACGAAGCTATCTGTGCTTGGGGTGATACTGGTATTCCTGCTTTCAACTACAACCAGTGGGATGCTTCTCATCCAATGCTCCAGGGCTTCTACTATCGCCTCTATGCCGGCATCAACTATTGCAACCACTATCTTGACGTCTGCAAGGATGTTGACGCTACTCGCCAGGCAGAGGTACGCTTCCTCCGCGCTCTCTATTACTATTATCTCATGGATTGCTTCGGAAACGTTCCTTTCACTACAGAGCTTTCTGCTGAGTCTCCAAAGCAGATCAAGCGCGCAGACCTCTTCTCTTGGATTGTGAAAGAGTTGAAGGATGTTGAAGGTAAACTCCTAAAGCCTGCTGCTCGCACAAGCAAGAGCGAAGGCTACGGTCGCGCTGACCAGGACGCTGCTAACCTCCTTCTTGCTCGCATCTACCTTAACGCAGAGGTTTATACTGGCAAGGCTATGTGGAAGGAAGCTTTCAATGCTGCAAAGACGGTTATCGAAGGTCCTCGTGAGGTTCTTATGAAGGGTACAAATGGCTTCTCTGCATATCAGATGCTCTTCATGGGCGACAATGGTGAGACTGACGCTGCTAAGGAAGCTATCCTTCCGCTCCTTCAGGACGGTAAGACTACCACTTCTTGGGGTACTTCTCTCTTCCTCATGGCTTCTTGCTGGAAGGCAGACATGGACACTGACGGCAACTACAACACAACAGAGTTCTGGGCTGGTAACCGCGCTCGCGCTGCTTTCGTGGCTAAGTTCTTCCCTAACGGCGATGCTCCACAGCTCAACATCAACGACATGACAATCGCTGCTGGCGACGACCGCGCTCTCCTCTACGGCATTGACCGCGAACTCTACGTCACTAATCCTAACGAATATACTTCAGGTTACGCTGTAGGCAAGTTCCGCAACACCTACACTACCGGTGCTACAGGTCATAGCACTCAGTTCATCGATATGGACTTCTTCCTCATGCGTAAGGCTGAAGCTTATCTGATTGCTGCCGAAGCTGATGCTCGTCTCAACAATGGTCAGACTTCTGAAACTGGAGCAGAATACATCAACCTTCTCCGTCGGCGTGCTAACACTACTACATACAAGCAGTATTCCGTTAACCAGATTCTCGATGAGCGTGCCCGCGAGCTCTATCATGAAGGCTTCCGTCGTACCGACCTTATACGCTACAACCTCTTCCACACATCTGACTATGTTTGGGAATGGAAGGGCGGCTCACAGAACGGTACCTCATTCTCTGCTGATCGCGACATCTTCGCCATCCCCGCTGAGGATATCAATGCTAATCCTAACCTCACTCAGAATTCAGGTTATTAATCGATTCAATTATTATGAAAAAGATATTTTCTTACGCAATGCTGCTGCTTGCCGGCACATTAGCAATGACATCTTGCGACAAGGATCTCGACTCTAATCCGACGCTCGTGCAGCCTACTGAGTTCAAGCTCAACGAAGCTGCCGCTGCATCTCAGCTCGTGGACCTCGCAAAGTCAGAAGGCATCAGACTCACTTGGAGTCAGCCTCAATTTACGGTGGAGACCGCACCTGACGTACCTCCTTCCACCGTGGAACTTTCCAGCACAGGAAAGTTTGACAAGGCTTACACCGACGAGGCAGAAGACAACTCTGCTGCTGACCACATCGCTCTCGAAGAGTCGTTCACTACTTGCAACGCTCTCCTCAATGCAGCCGACATCGACAAGTCGCTCATGAAGCTCAATCAGTGGGAAGAGTCGGCAGTGCCTGCAAATCATCAGATCTACCTTCGCGTAAAGTCTGCTGTAAAGGATGCTGTCATGGCTGAACATGGCGCAATCTACTCTAACGTAGTGAGTCTCAAGGTTTCTCCTTATTACATCGAACTCTCTGATGCTCCTGTCGTAATGTGGTATCTCGTCGGTAACCACTTCGGTGGCAAGTGGGGCAGCGTTATTGGCGAATCTGCTCTCCCTATGTTCATCATCCCTGGCTACGAGTACGACAAGAAGTCTGGTACTGGTGACATCACTTACGAGAACTACTTCATCACAGGTCTGTTCGACAACACTAACGGCAACGAGTCTTCTACTGCCGGCTTCAAGATTCAGCGTGATGACTTCAACTGGGATTGGGGACTCACAGGCGATAACGGCAAGTTCAACACCATCATCAATCGTAACGGTGGCGGCGACGGCGGTCATATCGTAGCTGAAGAAAACGGCTACTACAAGATTACCGTAAACACTAAGTCGCTCACTGCCAAGATGGAGAAGCTTGACATCGCTCCTGCTGTATTCGACGGCGTTTGTCTCTCAGGTTCATTCAATGACTGGGGCGACACAGACATGCTCCCTTACAACACTGCTGGCATTGAAAACCACGTTTGGTATCAGACTGTTGAGTTCGCTGCTGACCAGGAGGTTAAGTTCAAGCAGGCTGGCTCTTGGGACAGCAACTGGGGTTCTGCTGAATTCCCTGTAGGTACAGGCGTTGGCAACGGTGCTAACATCGCAGTTCCTGCTGGCAAGTGGCTCATCATCTTCAACGACATTACTGGCGAATACAACTTCATCCAGCAGCATTAATTCACAAAAAGCTTAAATTATGTTTAAAAGAATATTTTCATTTCTCCTCCTTGCTACCTCTCTCGTAGCCTGCACAGGAGATTATACAGACTGGGCTGACCCTCAGCACAATGATGCTGAAGAATTAGTCTTCGTCAACAATGCAGCGTATTCTGAGGTCGGTCTCATTGACTTTGCAAGCATCCCAGCCGATCAGGAGTATGTCAAGGTGTGCAACATCAATGCTTCCGTCGCTGAGCAAAGTCCTGAGTACAGCAATTTCAGTTACGAAATCGACCTCGGCTTCGGCGAATCACTGGCTTCATACCCTCTCACAGCCAACGGCGAGATGAAGGTAGAAGAACTCAAGCAGTATATCGAGAAGAACTTCGGAAAAGCTCCTGTAGAGCGCGAAATCAATTCAACAGTACGCCAGTGGGTTTCTAACGGTGAGACAGCTGTCTTTACTGCCGGCTCTGGCCTTCTCTTTGTTCACGCAAAGCTCGATGCTCCAAAGATTTCGGAGAACTACTACATCGTTGGCGGTACTCTCGATTGGGCTGAATCTGCTGCTAATAAGTCACAGAAGTTCAGCCACAGCTCTCAGAGCGTTTACGACGATCCTGTCTTCACTATCACCATCCCTGCTTCTGAAGGCGACACTTGGTTTGCTATCGGCGACGACGAAGCTCTTGAGGCTATCGGTAATGGCGACTGGAGCAAGCTCCTCGGTACTACAGGTTCAAGCGAAGACCTCAGCGGTATGCTCAAGCCTCGCTACGAACTCGACGGCGACCATTCTCTCTGCGTTCCTGCTGGTCCTAAGTTCATCAAGGTTGAAATCAACATGATGGACGGCACTTACAAGATCTCTCCTATCAGCTTCGACAACGCTCTCAGCTATGTTGGTACTGCTGGCGGTTGGAACAACGCTGGAGGTCAGGCTCGCCTTGCTCTTACAGACGCTACAAAGGGCTTATATACTGGCTTCATCTATGGCAAGCAGGAAAGCTACGGCAACACATTCCGCCTCTTCTCTCCTTCACAGCTCGGCACATGGGACGGCTCTACAGGCAACTCTGACGTTGACACATTCAGCGGTAGCATCGCTGCTGGCGGTTCAGACAACAACTTCGAGTTCACTGATGGCGACGGCGTTTACTACGTAGAGTACTGCGTCACTGAGAGAACTATCAGCGCTACAAAGATCAACAACATGAACCTCGTTGGCGACTTCAACGGTTGGAGTGCAGACGACGCTGCTCAGCAGATGACATGGAACGCTGATGAGCTCTGCTTCGTAAAGGAAAATGCAGGCGTTTCTGCCAGCGGCTGGAAGTTCACAGCAAACAACGATTGGGGCATCAACCTCGGTGGCGATCTAATTAACCTCGTGCAGAATGGCGGAAACATCTTCACTGTAGGTTCTAAGATCAAGCTCTACCCTTGCCGCAACACTTCTGACAACATCTACTGCACAGTAGAATAAAGACCCCTCCCACCTCCCCACTGGGGAGGGGTTTCAATACCCTAACTATAAAATAAAATCCCCCTACTCCGCTTTGGATGCTCCCCCTTCGGGGGGAGTTAGAGGGGGTCTCTATTATGAAAAAGTTATTTCTTTCCATACTTGCCATTGCTGCTCTCTTCGCAGGCAGCACGGCTTCCGCTCAGGAAGTTGACTACGAGAAGGGTTACAACTTCATCGGCGTAAAGGGTGGCGCACAGATGACGCTCACTCACTACAGCCTCGGCGACCTCCTTACTCCGCAGTTCGGCATCTACGCTGGTCGTTACTTCAACCAGTATGTCGGTGCTCGTGTTGATGTTACAGGCTATCAGAACAAGGGCGGTTTCAAGGCTGACCGTTACGACTTCGTCGGCACTGACACTCCTTACAAGTTCAATGCTTGTACTGCCGACCTCGACCTCCTCATGAACATGACGAACATCATCAGTCCTAACCGCACTTGCCACGCCTTCAACTGGAATCTCCTCGCAGGTTTCGGCGTAAACTACTCTTGGGATTACGATGAGTTCAAGACCATAACAAGCCAGCCAAACCAAAATGTAAACTGTTTCATTTACTATGTTGGTCCTGAGCAGTGCGGCACAAAGCACGCTACCTTCAACGGTCGTCTCGGCACACAGCTTGAGTACAACGTAGCAAAGAACTTCTCTGTTATGCTCGAGGCTGACGCAAACTACAAGAACGACCAGTACAACCTCAAGTTCAACGACACTCCAGACTGGCAGGTACAGGCTTTCTTAGGCCTCACTTACAAGTTTGGTGTTAAGACTAAGAAGGTCGCTCCAGCACCAGAGCCCGTTGTAACTCCTGAACCAGCTCCAATTGTAGCTCCAGAGCCACCGGTAAGGTGTCCTGGTTGCGGTGACAAGTACACTGACGGCAACTGTCCAGAAAGCGAGTACGGACACTGCAAGGGCAATAGCAACTGTAAGCATGCAAGCTCATGCAAGTGCAAGCAGGACAAGCCAGAGCCACTCAACGAAACAATGTTCTACGAGATTCGTCTCTCAGAGCCAAACGCAGAAGCAACTCTCAACAAGATCGTAGCATGGTGCAACAAGTACCCAGCAAAGACTATCACTATCAGCGGTTATGCTGACCGTGGCACAGGTACTCCAGAACTCAACGTAGGCTATGCTAAGGATCGTGCAGAGAAGGTTGCAAAGGCACTTCAGGAGAAGGGCATCGCAGCATCTCGCATGACAGTCAACTCTTACGGCGACACAGTTCAGCCATTCAGTGAGAATGACAAGAACCGTTGCGTAATCGTCGTTGGCGAATAGTTCACAGTACAACTGTAAGGGTTAAGGCTAAAGGCCTCCAAATAACCCAAAAGTAGGGCGAGGATTTCCGAGCCGTTCAAACATGATCATCCATGCTTGCGGCTCAGAAATCTTCGCCCTACATGTTTCTATTCCCCAATCCATTCTCTCTCCCACCCTTTCAAACCATTCCCTATAGAGTTACGACCAATAACAGCGGCACTTTCTTCCCACAATTCCTACACTTTCATACCAAAACTTCTGCACTTTCAAACAAAAACTCCATGAGTTTTGAAAAAATTCGTATACAAACTCATATCACTTTTGTATACAAAACCGATTCACTTTTGTATACGAAAATTTTCATAACTCTTAGGAATACGAATCGTAACTCCTAGGAATACAACTCAAAACTCAAAGGAATACTAATCGTAAAGCATAGGAACACGAATCAAAAAAGCCTTATTACAATTTCAATTTCAAATTTAGTGTACTTGAGCAGGAAATTAGTTTAGGAAAAAAGTGGAAGGAGTTTATATATTGTACTATCTGGATTTTGTGCAAAGTTAATGATTTAATAATAAGAAAAAACTGCGAAAAACTGCAAGAGTTTTGTATTTCACTCTCTCCATCGTAGTATTATGATTAAATATATTCAATACTTCACTGACACAATCTATCCGCTAAAACGCGTAATTTTACGTAAAATTACGGGGTACAGCCACGCCATATCCGCTAAAACACGTAATTTTACGCAAAATTTCGGATAGAAATGATTGTTTTTCCAAGATAAAATGTAACTTTGCAGCACTAATCCCCTATTTTTGCACTATTCCTATGAGATATTTAAAAAGAGATATTTATTTGGAGCGACTTATCTATCGTATGCACAATGGCATGGTGAAGATTATAACGGGACCGAGGCGTTCCGGGAAATCATGGCTTCTAAGTCATATTTTCACTGACTATTTGTTGCAGAATGGCGTTGAAGAGAATCAGATTATCCATATATCTTTTGACATTGACGACGAAAACAATCAGGCGGAGTTGCTGAAACCAGAAGCATTGAAAGAATATCTTTATGCTCATATTGTGGATAAAGAGAAAATGTATTTTGTCATGTTGGACGAAGTGCAAGAAGTAGAAGGCTTTGAACGCATTGTGAACGGATTGGCAGCAAAGGAGAATGTAGTTGTATATGTGACCGGCAGCAATAGCCACTATCTTAGTAGTGACATCAACACGCTTTTCCGTGGACGTGGTGACGAGGTGCGTATTTGGTCTTTCTCTTTCCGTGAATTTACACAAGATCGCAAAGAGCCTTTGCATGAACTATGGCAGGAGTATTATACCTATGGTGGCATGCCAGCGCTATTATCGCTTCGGACAGCAGAACAAAAAATCATGTATCTCCAGAGACTATGGAACAAAGTGTATATAAATGATGTGATAGAGCGCAACAGGCTTAAGAACTCCAATGCGTTGGAGGCACTTGCCGATGTGCTATGTTCGTCCATAGGTTCACTTACAAATCCTACTCGTTTGAGTAATACAATGCAGAGCGTGCAGCATGTCAAAGTAACCAGTGAAACCACAAATGCATACATCGGTCATCTTGTGGACGCATATCTCTTTGAGGGCGCCATACGCTACAACATAAAAGGGCGAAAATATTTTGAGTCTATCAAAAAATACTATAGTATTGATGTCGGCTTACGCAATGCACGTTTGAATTTCCGTCAGCAAGAAATCACCCACATTATGGAGAATGTCATCTACAACGAGCTACGTATACGAGGCTTTCTCGTTGATGTTGGAGTTGTAGAAGTGCGTGAACAAAGGGACGGAAAGTCTGTTCCTGTTCAGTATGAAGTTGATTTTATAGCCAATAAAGGCTCTATGAAATATTATATCCAATCTGCTTATCATCTTGATACGGAGGAAAAACGCAAGCAGGAATTGAACTCACTTCGTAAGATAGACGATAGCTTCCAAAAGATTGTCATTGTGAGTGACGATATCGTGCCTTATATAGATGAGAATGGCATCACCTTTATGGGCTTGTTCTATTTCCTCCTGAAATGGTGATATATTTCTTGTAAGAGATTTTGGAAGAAATCAAAATACATAATTTTTACAGCAACTTTCTATGTTAACAACTTCACTGACATACCTGAAAGGCGTTGGGGCGCAAAGGGCAGAGACTTTGAAGATGGAGCTGGGGCTTGAGAGCATCAGCGACCTATTGGAATACTTCCCTTACCGCTACGAAGACCGCAGCCAAATATACCATACAAGCGACATTCATGATGGAATGCCGTTCATACAGGTGTGCGGTGAGTTCTTTGCTTTCGAGAAACTAAAGGACAACAAGGGCAGAACACGTATCGTTGGACGTTTCTCCGACGGCTACGGCTTTGCGGAAGTAGTATGGTTTGTGCGCCGCTTCGACCCAACAAAAGGGCTGAAAGTCAATACGAAATATATTCTTTTCGGCAAGCCTACGATGTTCAAGGGCGTGCCGCAGTTTGCTCATCCAGAGATAGAAGAAGCAGAAAAGGTCAATCTCTCGGAGATGGGTATGCAGCCGCATTACCACACAACGGAGAGGATGAAGAAGGGCTACTTCACGTCTCGTACAATGGAAGGCATTGTTAAGAAGCTCCTTGAAACTCTCATAGAACCTCTTCGCGAGACACTTCCACCGTTCATCGTACAGCGTCTTCAACTGATGAACCGTGACACGGCAATAAGAAAGATCCACTATCCGAAGACTACAGAGGAAGTTGCCGCTGCCACTCGCCGCCTGAAGTTTGAGGAACTTTTCTATGTGCAGGTGAACATTCTCCGCTATGCTACGGAACATCGCCAGAAATATCGCGGCTACTTGATGCCTAAGGTTGGTGAGATGTTCAATGGCTTCTATTTCAACCACTTGCCTTTCCAACTGACAAACGCACAGAAGCGCGTTATCCGTGACGTGAAGAACGACATTTCTTCCGGCAGACAGATGAACCGTTTGCTACAAGGCGATGTCGGTTCGGGCAAGACTCTCGTGGCTCTTATGTCAATGCTCCTTGCCATAGACAACGGTTTCCAGGCTTGTATCATTGCGCCAACGGAAATCCTCGCCGAACAGCACTTGGTAACGATAAAGGAGTTTCTTGAAACGAACAAACGAAATGCCGCAGAAAGCGGCTCGGAACCAAGGTCGGCGGCCGATAGGGAAAGTCAAATCCTCGCCCTACAACAAGAAAAAACAGGCTGCGCGAACCTTCAAGTAGAACTGCTTACCGGCATCGTGAAGGGCAAGAAGCGCAAGCAGATACTGGAAGACCTTGTGACGGGAAAGGTGAACATACTCGTAGGCACACACGCAGTGATGGAAGATACCGTGCAGTTCTCCAACCTCGGAATGGTAGTTGTTGACGAGCAGCATCGCTTCGGCGTGGCTCAAAGGGCAAAACTTTGGGGCAAGAACATCAATCCGCCACACGTTCTCGTGATGACGGCTACACCAATACCTCGTACTCTTGCAATGACTATCTATGGCGACCTTGACGTTAGCATCATCGACGAACTGCCTCCTGGCCGCAAACCGATAAAGACTCTCCATAAATACGAAGACCAGCTTGCCACTGTTTACGATGGCATTCGCTATCAGATAGAGGAAGGAAGGCAGGTTTATATCGTATTTCCACTTATACAAGAGAGCAAATCGCTCGACCTTAAGAACCTTGAAGAGGGCTACAACCGACTGCTCGGCATCTTCCCGGAATACAAAATCAGCAAGGTTCACGGACAGATGAAATCGGCCGACAAGGACGCAGAGATGCAGAAATTCGTGTCGGGAGAGACGCAGATTCTTGTGGCAACAACGGTTATTGAGGTTGGTGTGAATGTTCCTAACGCTTCCGTTATGCTCATCTTCAACTCGGAACGTTTCGGACTCTCGCAGCTTCATCAGTTGAGAGGTCGCGTTGGTCGTGGCGCCTCGCAGTCGTATTGCATCTTGATTTCCAAGCGTGAGATAGGCAATGAGACCCGCAAGCGACTGGATATAATGTGCGAATCGAACGACGGTTTCCGCATAGCCGAAGCAGACCTCAAGCTTCGTGGACCGGGCGACCTTGAAGGAACACAGCAGAGCGGCATGGCTTTCGACCTGAAGATAGCAAACATAGCTCGCGACGGCGAACTCATCCAGCTCGCACGCGACGAAGCACGTAAAATAATAGAGCGTGATCCGCAGCTCGCACTGCCGGAACACGCCCTGATAAAGCACCGACTTCAGGAACTGAAGAAGTCTATCGTTGATTGGTCTGCGATATCATAAGCGAGTAAAAAGGTGCAATTTGGAAACTTTTTTCATTGTTTTCTTGTTCTATTCTATATTAATGTGTATCTTTGCAGCGTTGTAATCCGTATAGATAAAGAATATGAGTGACAGCATTTATAACAAACTAAGGACATACTTATCCACGCAACCTATAAACAAAGCATGGGTGTTTGGGTCGTTCTCTCGTGGTGAAGAAACTGCCGAGAGTGACTTGGATTTGTTGGTACAGTTTACGCCTGGAGCTATTGTAGGTTTGTTCAAGTATTCCAGAATGATACGAGAACTTAGCGATTTGGTTAATTGCCCCGTTGACCTAGTAGAAGAAGGTTCTTTGCTTCCATTTGCTGTAGATAGTGTGGAACGTGATAAAATTTTGATTTATGAGAGAAAAACCTCGTGACAAAGGGCGACTGCTACTAAACAATGAGCTTGTTGAGCTCCGTCGTTATGTAAATGAATATGTAAAAGATATGCCTGATGATGGTGTTGTCGGACAAATATAGTATGATTGCATTTATCAAAAATAAATACGCACCCTAACCGCCAGTTCCTCCGTGGATTCTGGCGTTTTTTATAAAAAACAATCGTTCAGAGAGAGATTTTCTTGATTTTCTTTGGTTATTTGAGATATAATCGTTACTTTTGCAGCGTCTTTCCTACGCCGCGCCATTTGAAATGATGTGCGGTTGGGTAGGACGCTACATAACAATAAGCGTCATCGATGCTTTGTCCATTGGTTAATTGAAACGTAGGAACTTTCAAATTGCAAATCAATGACATTGCCAGAGTTGGCTGCTACGGATATGCTGTTACGTATCCGTTGGTGTGCAGAGGGTAGAAATATCCTCAAGCACACTTTAACGGTATGTTGTATATTGTATCGAACGTAGGCAGACCTCTCGACTCGTCAATTTGCAAGGGCTCTTCCTACGGCCTCAATTAACGGACGAGTAGAGATGGGAGCCTACGTTTTGCGTTTTTGTAGGTTATAGTTTAATGACAATTATTACTGCCTTATTAGGCTTCAAAGGCGATGTGAAATATCTGTAGTTCTATTATGGACCAACTGAATCGCCCCGATTTTTCCATGTACCTTGCACATTTTACAAAGGATGGTGAGTTTTGTATCGTAATCAAGCTGATGAGGTAAACCATATTTCTAAAATGGATGCAAAAGAAAGATTAATCTCCATTTTGCAGAATAAAAAGATTTTTCATTCTAAAATGCCATGGACAGCATTACCAGCAGTATGCTTTACTGAATGCCCATGGAGTAGCCTATTAGCTCATACAGAGATATACTCTTCTTAGGTATCGGATTTACTAAAGAATTCATTTTCAACAATGGTGGCGCACCTGCATTATATATGAGAGTAAATATCTTTCAGAATCTGAACAACCACCTTGAAATGAGTAAATATGAGAAAGAAATGTGGACTTTCGTAACCCCTTTTTCCCCAGAATATGGAAGCAAATACACAAAAGGATTATTAAAGAAGTCTGTGGATTATTCGCATGAAAGAGAATGGCGTACACAAAATAGCCTTTCTTTTGATTATTCTGATATAGCTTTTGTAATCCTAAAAAACATTGAAGATTATAATGACATTCCCGATGACATAAAAGCAGAGTTTGTAAAGGTTGGAACAAAGATTATCATCATGGACAATTATCGATTAGTGGAACAGCTTTGGCCAGTTCACAAGATAAGTCAACCAAAGAAGAAAAAGAAGAAATAACATATCATTTATGTTATTTAACAAAATAAGGCAAATTTATATATATCAGAAACTTATAATCATTAAATCACTAATTATAAACATTATGAAAAGAATTCTAACTATTTTGGCATTTATCGCCATCACAGCCAGTTCTTACGCATACGATGTGTGTGTGGATGGTATTTACTACAATCTGGATTCCGATAACAAGGAAGCAGAAGTAACATATAATGATAGATGGCTTGGAGATTATTCTGGGGATGTAGACATTCCGGAAAAAATATCAAGTAATGGTGTTGTATACTATGTGACTAGTATTGGAGAAAACGCTTTCGATAACAGTTCAAATCTAACCTCTGTAAGCATCCCTAATACAGTAAAATCAATAGGAAAAGAGGCTTTTTCTTGTTGCTGGAATCTCAAGTCTCCCATTGTCATCCCTAACGTCACAACCATCGGAGAAAGTGCATTCAAGTACTGCAAGACTACTAGTGTTACTTTAGGTAATTCCCTTAATAGTATTGGTAGATACGCATTTGAATCTAGTGACATTACATCCATGAACATTCCAAGTTCGTTGAAGAGCATTGACTATGGTGTCTTCAAAGGTTGTACTAAACTTACTTCAGTAAATATTCCAAACACTGTTACAAGTATTGGTGGTTCAGCTTTTGAGAATTGTACAGTTCTTTATTCTATAACACTCCCTAGTTCAACAACATACATCAATGGTAGCACATTTAAGGGGTGTAAAAGTCTGACGGATGTAATTATACCAAATTCTGTTAGATATATCAGTTATGATGCTTTTTATGATTGCAAGATGTTAACAAATGTCTATTGTTATGTAAGTGATGTATCTAAACTCAGCGTATCTTCTGATGCATTTGAAGGAGCGAGCATTAGTACCGCTACACTCTATGTGCCATTTGTTGCAATGGAAGCATACAATAAAAAGCAACCTTGGAATGAATTTGGAACAATAAAAAAATTAGATTCCACATATGAACTTGCAGATGGTAATTACTATGACAATGCTTTACTTTACATTTTTGATGAATGCCTTTCCTACACCCGCACCTTCAACGAAAATCTCGCTAACAAGTGGAGTGCGTTGTATGTGCCTATGAGCATCAATGTCGAAGATTATCTGGACGATTTTGATATTGCAGAGATCTATGATGTTTGTCCTAACAAAGACACAAACGGTGATGGTGAAATTGACAGCAACGATGCTAACAGACTTATAGTCAACAAAAAGAAAACAGGTACTACACTTCCTAACACACCTTACCTTATCCGTCCCAAGGAGGCAAAGACATACACAATAGCTTCTGCTGACGGCATTCTTTACCCAGCAGAAGCGAATAGCGTATCTTGTAGTACAACTACAGCCAAGTACACTTTCACAGGATTGTACGAAACTGCAGATGCTGTCGGTAACAAGCAGTACTATATGACTGGCGCTGGTATTCTTGACTATAGCCCAACAAGTCCTGTTGCAATCAAACCAAACCGCTGGATAATGAGCGTTGAATCATACGGCTATGGAAACTATGTCTCTACATCTAATGCTAAGGCTATATCAATTAGCGTTATTGGTGAAGATGATGAAGCTACTAGCATAGAATCCCTAAACGCAGTGCGTAACAACAATAATGTCTATAATCTCAATGGTGATAAGATGAATAGCGAGAACCTTCCTACTGGCATATACATCAAGAACGGAAAGAAGATAATTGTAAAATAACAACACGACAACAAATATATGAAAAGGAAGTATTTCAAGCCAAAGAGCAAGATTATCACATCCATCATCGAGCCATTGCTCGTAGCATCCCAAGATGATATAGAGATTGGCACTGGTGGCGGTGGTCCTGCTGGCGCAAAGCGTAACAATCAGATATGGTCTGATGAAGACGAAGAGAACGTTATAGTTAATACCGAGGTATTGCTTTAACATAAAAATTGAACAGGTGACGATTCTCCTTCACATCAACAAGAAACGAATCCAGCGCAAATCTTGACATTATCATATATGTTGGGATTTGCGCTTGATTTGTTTTGGAGAATGTTCATTGTATATATTTGAAGGTTCGTATAGCACTTATTTATACACAATTAAGCTTTATCCCAAATGCTAATAATTAAGAATTAGACTATCATTTGTCATTTAGATTCAATGAAGTTTGGATAGATTTGTAATATTTCATAATTTTGTAGCAACATTTACATGAAGTTATGATTATGAGAAGTCAGATACTCGACAAACAGCACAAAGTTATTTCTGATAAAGAGGTAAAACCCGTTGCTGCTGCACGTGTCACTTATGCACGTGCCAAGTATTTTGTGCACACAACAATGCTCCCTAAATCAGAAGTCATAAATCAGGTATCTCAAGTGCTAACGGAATAATTGAGACCAACACCTATCTCATTCATGTAGGCATAGCTACTGGCAGCGTCATCACAAACATCCTTGCTCTTGAAGATGACAACGAAGATTACGAGGTTGTCATTGGGATGGACATTATATCTCAAGGTGACTTTGCTTTCTCAAACAAAGATGGTCATTCTACTTTTTCCTTCCGTATTCCAAGCACAGAAGAGATTATACTCAAAGAAGAATAGTTGAGAAGAAAACAAATATAATCTGGCGCAAATCTTGACATTATTATAAATGCTTAGATTCGCGCCAGATTTGTTTCGCATCGAAAAGCAGTAAATATTTATCAAAACACATCATTCTTCAGAAAAAAGCATCTTAAATGTTGTGCGATTCAATTCTTTTGCTTAATTTTGCACTCACAAAAGTTCAATTCTAATAAAAACAGATATGAGTTACTCAGAAATGGCTCAGCTTGATGTGCTGAATGTGGTACGAGGCATCAAGACAGATGCTGAGTATATGGAATTTCGTAATCTCCTTGCCCGCTACTTTGCAGATAAGGCTCAAAGAGCGATAGATGCCATGTGGGAACGTGGTGAGATAAACGAAGAAACCATAGAAGAATGGGGAAATACAAAAATGAGAACTCCTTACCGTTATGCGCTACATCGTTCTTGACACAAACTGTCTTCTACAGTCTCTTCCTTCCAGAAGTCCCTACCATCAGATTTGGACGGACGTAATAGACGGAAAGATTAGTTTATGCGTCAATACCGATATCTTGGACGAGTATGAGGAGAAACTGATAGAATATTCTAGTGCAGAGGTGGCTCACAATGTTGTAGAAGCAATAGCAGCTTTGCCCACAACAACGTTGCAGAACACGTATGTTCACTTTGAGTTACTTCCTGGTGATGCAGATGATAACAAATTCGTTGATTGTGCCATTGCGTCCAATGCAGAATTGATAGTAACGAATGACAAAGATTTCAATCCCTTAAAATCAATTCCTTGGCCTAAAGTTGAGATAATGAGGATTGAAGAGTTTATGAAGATTATTATATAGGACTCGCAGTTATACATTAGAAACAAGATATATGTGAGCGTAGACCTATGCAAACTATAATATAGAGACTTAATCTAATAACCCGGCGCGAATCTTGACATTATTATAATGCTTAGATTCGCGCCAGATTTGTTTTTCTAAAACCTCTCCATAATCTCAATGCACATGCGGGAATTGTGGTAAGGACACTTCCAGAAGCCAGCCTTGTCATCGGTAGTGTTGAGAGTTCCGTCACGACGAACGCTCCAATGCCACT
>JAZRXS010000099.1:0-5666 GCA_045600325.1 Prevotella sp. | reverse complement strand
AGAGACTACACCCTGAATGGCGTAGAACCAACCTATGATGGAACCAAAACCGGCACCTGCGAGATAGGTGCCCATGGAAGTAAGATAAGCTCCCCACACGGCAAACTGCAGGAAGTTCATCAATGTTAAGCGAAATTTTGTATTCATTAGTTATAAGGTTTTTGTTGTTACAAATTGAATGGATTTTGCTGTTGCAAAAACGCGTGTCACGAACTTAAATGTCCATAACACGCGGCAAAGGTAATGAATATTTGGTAATTACCAAAGAAGTTGAGTGCTTTATTTGTTTCAGGCCATGAGTTTTTCTCTATCTGACCTCAAACAGATAGCTTTTCTTTCTAATATTTTGCGGCACAATAATCGATTGTCCGTCCACGTCCAGTGGGGTAGAGTGGAGGCTATAGGAATAGAACGTGCCATTGTTGATGATGAAATCACCATCGCATTTTACGCCTTTCGGAGCATAGTTGCGCTTAGTGGCAAGCGTGACGATGCTCACCTGGCCGCCATCTTGCTGGTAGTTGCCGTCGCACTTTATGCCTCTGGCATCTTCGCCAGTGCATTTCATTTGCAGAAGACCATTCTTTACGTACACTTCGGAGTCTGTTTTTATGCCAGCGCATGAAACAGTGTCCATCCCATTCGGATATTCCGTAGATACTTCCACGTTCTTTATCCTTGCTTCGCCTTCAGTGAAGATCGTTGTCTGACCGCCCCAAACGAACACGCCGTCCTTTGTCTTTATGCCATTGCACTTGATGGCATTGAGGATGATACTTGTGTTTGGACGAATGACGAGGTAATCGTCGGCTGCAATGCAACTCTGTGATTCGGCGGTTATGGTAAGTTTTCCCTGCTTCTGCTCTGTGGCATCAGAACAAGAAACGACGATCTTGTCTTCGCTGAACAAGCACCCCTTGGCAGTAACCGCTGCATTCTCGTTTATCTTACCAGAAGAGAGCATGTTTTCCGTACCGGCAGCAATGTCAACAAGCAGACGTTTCTTCAGTTGGCTATTGATGGCAGCACCGTTAGGATTATGGATATTTACCCCATCAAGCCTTATTCCGCAACGCGCTTGCTCGTCCTTGTCGTCAGGATCGCTTGGCAAAATGGTCAGCGAACCATTATCAGAACTGCCGCTCACCGTGATAAGAGTGCGCTTGCTAGTAGTTATCGTGACGTGGGCACCATCAGTAGTGAAGTCGGAAGCGCCTGTGACGATGGCGCTATTGTCATTGAACGTCACTGTTATGTTGCGCTTTGGAGAAAGATTCTCTATGTAGTGGTTGAAGAGCGTTTTGCCTTCTTCCGTCTCTGGTTCTACAGAAGGAACGTCCTCAGCAACAAAAGAATACACGTCAGGAGCAGAAATCTCCATAGGGTTCTCCTTTGCAGCCTGCGCTTTAAGCTCATCAAAGTCAGAATCAGCAAAAGAGCAGCTGCATAAGATGGCAGAAATGCAGAGAAGTATTGTCGTGGCTATATATGATAACGTCTTCATTGAGGCTTGATTGATGAAAGGAATCAGTAGGAATCCTAATAGATTTCGTTAGAACTTTATGTTGTAGCTTGCACCGATGGTGTGACGACTTGGCTCGTCATCGTCAGCATCGTGTACTTTCTGGTATCTGTAGAAAATGTCGAGCGATTGCTTCTTGCTGATTTTCCATGAGGCACCAGCCGCACAGCGAATCTTTTCCAGCATATCCGTGTTGTAAACCTCGATGCTTGCAAACGGAGTTAGTGGGCATTTGCGAATGTTGTAATCCACTTGCAAGCGTGAGCGAAGCTGGTTTTTTGCCTTGCTGCCAATGGTTTTCTCTTCCCATTCATCATCCTCGAAGTCGAATCTTTCGCGAATCTTTTCCGGACGATAAGTATATTGCCAGCGTTCACGCAATGAAACATTGAAGCGTCCAAGGTCAACATCGCCTGTCAAAGCCATATTGAAACGGTGCCTTTCGCCATAATATGATGGTCGCCAGTTGTAAGGCACTCCATCGTCATCAAGGTTTATTCTCTCCTCGTTCTGGTCAAGAAGGAAGTTGTAGCCAGCCGACAGTTTCAGGTGTTTGCTGAGTTTGTAGGAAGCACCCACACCAATGGAACCGCGATCCCATGCCATTCCCGTGAAGCCATCGCAGGTGCGGAGCTCAACGCCAATGGAAGCCGAAAGATTCTTTGTGAACTTATGCGAACCTTCCACGGAGAGTTCCAGTCCCCTGTCCGTTTGGGCAAGGATGAGGGATGGCAGAGAGAGTAGTATTATTGCAAGATATTTCTTCATGCAAATGGTGTTTACAGATTAAAGTCCTTGCCGTTGATTACGAAATCAGAGATGCGGATGTCGTGGCAGTTCTCTATGATGTTCTCGCCAGTAGCGTTGCGAACCTGCACATCGCGTATGGAAATGCCAGTGATAGGAGCCTCCTCAAGACCGACTATCTTCACCGGAGTCTTTACGCCGTTCACCGTGCAACCGTTGATGAAGATGTTCCTGAACTCAGGAGTGCGTTCGCTCTTTGGCTCTTCCGGCATACGGCTGTATTTGAGATTGAATACGAAAGCCTCGCGCTGAATGTTGTTCATCACGATGTTTGACACGCGAATGTCTTCCACAACGCCACCACGTCCACGAGTTGACTTTATGCGAATGCCACGGTCGGTACCGTCGAATACGCAGTTGGAGATTGTGACCTTCTTCACGCCGCCAGACATTTCCGAGCCAATGACTACGCCACCATGACCAGCAAGCATGGTACAGTTTGTGATTGTGATGTTCTCGCAAGGGCGACCAGCCTGACGACCGTTCAAGTCGCGACCGGACTTTATCGTTATGCAGTCGTCGCCAACGGAGATGTGTGAGTTTGCAATGTGTACGTTGGAGCATGACTCAGGGTTTATACCGTCAGTATTTGGCGAAGGCGGATTGTTTATTGTTATGCCGTCAACGAGAACATTGTCACAGAACTGCGGGTTGACTGTCCAGAAAGGAGAGTTCTGGATATGCACGCCTTGAATCTTCACGTTCTTGCAATGGTGAGGCTGGATGAACGGTGGGCGCAGGAAGTTGTATTTCAGATTGAACGCCCAGTCCTGGTTTGTCGTTGCGCGAAGGTGATCCATGTCGTTCACTTCTTCGAACATCTGCTGATACTTGTTGATGAACTTGCCCGACTTGCGCATCTCCGCAGCCGTCTCATGGCAAGCGCTCCACCACCATTTGCCGTTGCCGTCGAGCGTTCCTTCGCCCTTGATGGTGATGTTCTCACAGTTCATGGCATAGATGAGCGGATGGAAACTCTTCAGGAGTACGCCTTCGTAGCGTATGTCAACCATCGGAACATACTGCTCCGGGTCATCGGAGAAGAGTAGGGTAGCGCCCGCTTCAAGGTCGATGGTGATGTTGCTTTGCAGCGTTATCGGACCAGTAAGGTATGTGCCGGCAGGGAAGAACAGCGTGCCGCCGCCACCTTTGGCAAGACGATTTATTGTTTTGTCGATGAGCTGAGTGTTGAGCTTCTTGCCGGAAGCGTCAGCACCAGCCTTTTTCATATCTACAAGCTCTGCGTTTGCGGCAGTGATGAAAGCCACTAAAAGTGAGAGAGTTAGGAGAATTCTTTTCATTATTGTCTGTTTGTTCAGGGTTAGTCATTGAGATTTTTTGCCATAAAAAGCGCGATAAAATTATAAAAAAATCGGGAAACAAAGAAATGTAAATCAGTTTTTTGCCGAAAATGAGTGCTATATGTAATAATGTGCGTGATGAATTTCTTTATTGACTGGCGTATTTCGTATTTTTGCAGAAATTTTGTAATAGTTTATATAGAATAATCAAAAATCATTAATAGACCTTTTACCCCCAATTAGCAGAACTAATTTAAGGTCCTCCCCCATTAGGAGGGGAGTTAGAGGGGGGCTTATTATGGCACAGCAAGATGACATTTTCAAGAAGGTCATAGCTCACTGTAAGGAGTATGGCTTCGTTTTCCCAAGTTCAGAAATCTACGACGGACTTGGCGCTGTTTACGACTACGGTCAGAATGGTGTAATGATGAAGAACAACATCAAGGACTACTGGTGGAAGAGCATGGTGCTCCTTCACGACAACATCGTAGGTATCGACTCTTGTATCTTCATGCACCCAACAATCTGGAAGGCTTCCGGTCACGTTGACGCTTTCAATGACCCTCTCATTGACAACCGCGATTCAAAGAAGCGCTATCGTGCTGACGTGCTCATCGAGGACCAGCTCGCTAAGTACGACGACAAGATCCAGAAGGAAGTTGACAAGGCTGCAAAGCGTTTCGGCGAGGCTTTCGACGAGGCTCAGTTCCGTGCAACAAACCAGCGCGTTCTTGACAACCAGGCTAAGCGCGATGCTCTCCACGAGCGTTTCGCAAAGGCTCTCAACGACAACAACCTTGAAGAGCTCAAGCAGATAATCCTTGACGAGGAAATCGTTTGCCCAATCTCTGGCACTCGCAACTGGACAGACGTTCGCCAGTTCAACCTCATGTTCTCTACAGAGATGGGTGCTTCTGCAGATGCTGCTATGAAGATCTACCTCCGTCCTGAGACTGCCCAGGGTATCTTCGTGAACTATCTCAACGTTCAGAAGACTGGTAACATGAGGATTCCATTTGGTATCGCTCAGATTGGTAAGGCTTTCCGTAATGAGATCGTTGCTCGTCAGTTCATCTTCCGTATGCGTGAGTTTGAGCAGATGGAGATGCAGTTCTTCGTAAAGCCAGGCACAGAGCTTGACTGGTTCGCAAAGTGGAAGGAAACTCGTATGGCTTGGCACCAGAACCTCGGCTTCGGCGCTGAGAACTATCGTTTCCACGACCACGACAAGCTTGCTCACTATGCTAACGCAGCTACTGACGTTGAGTTCAAGATGCCTTTCGGCTTCAAGGAAGTAGAAGGTATTCACTCTCGTACAAACTTCGACCTCTCTCAGCATGAGAAGTATTCTGGCAAGTCTATCAAGTACTTCGATCCAGAGACTAACGAGAGTTATGTGCCATACGTTATCGAGACATCTATCGGTGTTGACCGTATGTTCCTCTCTGTTATCTGCCACTCTTACGAGGAAGAGAAGCTTGAGAACGGTGAGACTCGTGTTGTTCTTCATCTCCCAGCAGCTCTCGCTCCTACAAAGCTCTGTGTTATGCCACTCGTAAAGAAGAACGGTCTTCCTGAAAAGGCACGCGAGATCATGGACGAACTCAAGTTCCACTTCAATGTTTCTTACGACGAGAAGGGTTCTATTGGTAAGCGTTACCGCAAGCAGGATGCTGTTGGTACTCCTTACTGTGTCACTGTTGACTTCGACACTCTCGAGGACGGCTGCGTAACTCTTCGCGATCGTGACACAATGGAGCAGCAGCGCGTTGCTATCGCTGACCTCTGCAAGCTCATTGAGGATAAGGTTTCTATCACAAGTCTCCTTAAGAATCTCAAGTAAGTTTGTCCACGAGTAGCTGTCAATATATATTGGGTAACTAAACTTTCCCATCTTTGGATTTTGGTTATGATTTTAGTTCAGATGTCGAGCCCTAAGGGCGATCCATTATAAAATACTCCATAAAGCGACGTACTGGAGCGTATTTTTGTAAGGATTATAGTTTAAGATTTTAAAATCCAGAACGAAAATCTCA
>JAZRXS010000098.1:0-14887 GCA_045600325.1 Prevotella sp. | reverse complement strand
AGTACGCCCTTCTTAACGTGTCTGCAAGATTACTGCTGCTGAGCTGCCTGGATAGACTTACGAGTAGCCTTGATAGAGCAAACAACAACTTCTGGGCTTGTAGCGAACTGAAGACCTTCGAAGCTGAGTGAGCCAACCTTGATAGACTTACCAATCTGAAGTGGAGTAACGTCGATATCAAGAACATCAGGGATAGCTGTGTACTTAGCCTTAACCTTGATAGAACGGATAGAGAGGTTGAGACGACCACCGGCACGTACACCTTCTGCAAGACCGTTGAGCTTAACAGGAACGCCAATAACGATGTCCTTGTCCTCTGTAATCTGGTAGAAGTCGATGTGGAGCACCTTGTCTGTAGTTGGGTGGAACTGGATCTCCTTGATGATAGCCTTAACTTCCTTACCGCTGAGGTTGAGGTTTACGATGTAAACGTTAGGAGTGTAGATGAGCTTGCGGAGGTCTGCCATAGGAACTGTGAATGCAGTTGCTACTGGACCGTTCTCGTTCTTTTCTACGCCGTAGATGTTACAAGGGATGATGTCCTGCTTGCGGAGCTCGCGAGAAGCCTTCTTGCCGAGGTCTTCACGTACTGTACCGTTGATAGAGAATTCTTTCATTTTCTTTTAATTTAATGTGTTACTCTAAATTAGTTAATTAATAAAATCTGCTAATTTCACCATCACACAATGGCATAAGATATGCCGCGATTGTTAAAAAAGCGGCTGCAAAGGTACAAATAAATTAAGAATAATGAATTAAGATTTAAGAAATTAATTCAAAAATGTGGCAAATTCTTGCGTGATATATGTTTTTTTTGTACTTTTGCACACGTTATTCGTCCTATTATATATAATAATGTGGACTAATGACGTAGTAAATATTACCGAATAATGATAAACAGAGATCTCATCAGAACGAAAATCGTACAGCTCACTTACGCGTATTACGTAAATGGAAACGACGACATGACCAACGCTGAGAAGGAATTGCTTTTCAGCTTGTCCAAGGCTTACGACCTTTATCTCTATCTGCTCAACTTCATGGTAGCGGTTAGAGACGAAGCGGAAAGCCAGTGGATTGTAAACAACAACAGAAACCAAAGAGAGGGCGCAAAAGCTGTCAGCCGTAACTTCATTGACAACAAGTTTGTGCTTCAGTTGAAGGAAAACGAGCAACTCAACGAACTCATTGAGCGAAAGAAGTCTAATTGGGAGAATGACATGGAAGCCATTCGCAAGGTTCTTGAACTCGTTGAGCAGACTTCGCAGTATGCAGATTATATGAAACTTGAAAATCCTTCGTATGAAGATGACCGAGAGATGTGGCGATTCATCTACAAGAACATCGTCAGCACGAATGATTCCCTCGACGAGACCATTGAAGAGCAGAGCCTCTATTGGAATGATGACAAGTATGTTGTGGATACTTTTGTCCTCAAGACAATACGTCGCTTCGAAGAAGAGAAAGGTTCAAAGCAGCCTCTCCTTGAGGAGTATCGAAATGTAGAGGACAGGAACTTTGCCATTGAACTCTTCCGTGCTACGATAGACAACAGTGAAGAGTATCGTGAATACATGGCAGAGGAGTCGCTAAACTGGGACATCAGCCGACTTTCAACCATGGATATCGTATTGCTTCAGATAGCCATCGCCGAGATGCTGAACTTCCCAGAGATAGCCATTCATGTGACCATAAACGAGTATATAGAGCTCGCAAAGGTTTATAGCACGCCAAAGAGTGCAGGCTTCATCAACGGAATGCTTGACACAATAGCACGCAAACTGAACGAAAAGGGATTGATGCTTAAGCCTATTGGCAAGCGAAAGTAAGCGTGTCTTTGCAGCAAACAAAGAAAATGGTATTAAAAATAAGAATCTTTAATTTATAATCTTTTAAAATTTATTATAGAAATGAATGTAATGTTTCTCGCAGCACAAGATCCTGCAGCAGGTGGAAACTATAGTTTCCTTATAATGATGGTGCTCATCTTTGTAATCATGTGGTTCTTCATGATACGTCCTCAGCAGAAGAAGCAGAAGGAAATCAAGAAGTTCCAGAACGCACTTAAATCAGGTGACAAGGTGGTTACTGCTGGTGGAGTATATGGAACAGTTCGTTCTGTTGAACTCGAAAGGGGCATCGTGAACGTGGAAGTTTCAAAGGGCGTGATTATCGCTGTTGACAAGAACTGCGTATTTGCAGACGTGACAGACACACAGACTGCTAAATAACAATCTACTGTAGAAAAGAATGCCACAGATCTCTTTCGAAGGAAAAGCCAGGTCGTTTTGGGCTAAAATGCTGAACAGGGAGGCGCTTGTCTTCTTGTTCCTCTTCATCATGAGTGCCGCAATTTGGGTGCTCATGGCCCTTAATGAGGTTTACGAGAAAGAGAATGTAAAGATTCCCGTTAAGCTTGTTAATGTGCCAAACAACGTTATTCTTCTTGATAATGAGGAAGATACGGTCGTTGTGAGTGTAAGGGCAAACGGTAATGTTTTTCTTTATCATACTTTCAATCCTATAGAGCCAATCAAGGTTGACTTTGCCCAATACAAACAGGAGAACAAAGTTGTGCTGAACAATAACGAGCTTCAGAAGCTTGCTGCTCAGCATCTTAATTCTTCCGTGAAGATTATTGCGATAAAGAACGACGGACTTTCTTTCCGCTACAATTTCGGAGAGCACAAGAGAGTTCCTGTAAGGTTCAAGGGTAGGGTAGGAGCAAAGACTGACATAGAGGTTGTGCTTATGCCTGATAGCGTGGACGTCTATGCCGTTAGCGATCAGCTTACTAAGATAAAGGAAATAAGGACACTTGATGACAGCATAACAATAAAGGAGGAAACTACCGAGTATTTCAACCTCGAAAAGATGAAGGGCGTGAAATGCAAGCCAGCAGGTGTAAAGGTTTCCATAAAGCCTATCGTCTTCGTTGAGAATACGAAAGAGGTTACGGTGGAATGTATTAACGAACCTGCCAACAAGCGACTAAGACTCTTCCCCCCAAGGGTTTCCGTAGTTTACATGGTCGACATGAAGAAACACAGCCTTGTGGAACCGGAGATGTTCAAGGTGGTTGTGGATTACGAGGAAGTCGTAACGGAGAAAGCTGCCAAGTGCAAGTTCAAGCTTATTGAGTATCCTTCGTTCGTAAAGAACGTCCGATTGTCAAGCGACGGTACAAGTTATCTTATAGAAGAACGATGAAAATAGCTATAACAGGTGGCATCGGAAGCGGGAAAAGCTACGTTTGCAACATGCTTCGTAAGCGTGGAATAGAAATCTTCGATTGTGATTCGTCAGCTAAACGTCTGATGCGCAATTCCGAAAAGCTGAAGCAAGCTCTAAAGCAAGCTGTTGGAGAAGATGCTTATCTTGACGATGGCAGATTGAACAAGGCGCATATCTCGCGCTTTCTTCTTGAATCTGAAGATAACGCAAAGGTAATAAACGGACTGGTTCATCCCGCAGTTGCTGAAGATTTCATGCTTTCTGGCAAGGAATGGATGGAATGTGCCATACTCTTTGAAAGCGGTTTCGACAGACTTGTGGACAAGGTTGTTTGTGTTTCTGCACCTCTTGAAACACGTATTCATAGGGTGATGAATCGAGATAACATCAGTCGTGAACAAGCACTTGAATGGATAAACAAGCAGATGCCGCAAGAGGAAATCATCTCTCGTAGTGATTTCTGTTTGCAAAATGATGGAAAGCAGAACCTCGACAGCCAGATAGAGGAGTTCTTGTCGCTTGTAAGTCAAGTGAAACTTGTGGACGAAGCTTAATGAAATTAATAGAAATACTAACTTTAAAACAACAATAAATAAAATGAAAGAAACAATTATTGCCGTATCAGGCAAGCCAGGACTTTATAAACTTGTCTCTCGTGGTAACAACAACCTTATCGTAGAAACAGTTGACGAGAAGAAGAAGCGCATGCCAATCTTCGCTTCAGATCGCGTTACAAGCCTTCGTGATACTGCTATGTACACAGATTCAGAGGACAAGCCTCTCATGGAAATCCTTGACGCGCTTTGCAAGAAAGAAGAAGGCAAGGAATCATCTATCAACTATAAGAAGGCTTCAAGTGCTGAACTCCGCGAATATTTCGCAGAGATTCTTCCTGATTTCGACCGTGACCGCGTACACGATAGCGACATCAAGAAGCTCATCCAGTGGTACAATATTCTCGTGAAGAACGGTATCACAGACTTCCTTGAAGGTGAGGAAGAAACTGAAGAAGAGGCATAAAGTTAGCCACTCATAACACACTAACTTGTTACTTGTTTTCCGCCGTGACACAAAAGGAACGATACGAATACATACTTGAATATTTCCGAAAGACAGAGCCAAATGTAACGACAGAGTTGGATTTTGGCTCTGTCTTTCAGCTTTTGGTGGCTGTAATGCTTAGTGCCCAATGTACAGACAAGCGCGTCAACCAAGTTACTCCTGAACTTTTTTCCAATTTTCCTGATCCTCGTTCCATAGCTGAAGTAGAGCCGGAAGTTATCTTTCCATACATCCGTAGCGTTTCCTACCCGAATGCGAAAGCAAAGCATATCGTGGAAACGGCTCGGATTATCTGCGAGAAATACAATGGGGAAGTGCCTCATATGTTTGAAGACCTCGTGAGTCTCCCTGGTGTGGGCAGAAAGACTGCAAACGTAATGGATGCTGTTGCATTTGGTAGGGCAGCTATGCCAGTAGATACTCATGTCTTTCGCGTGGCACATCGCATGGGACTTGTGCCCAAAACAGCCAACACACCCTTGAAGGTTGAACTGAAACTGAAGGCAAACATTCCTGACGAATACATGGCAGATGCTCATCATTGGCTGTTGCTTCATGGTCGTTATATTTGTCAAAGCCGTAAACCGAAATGTGAGAAATGTCCGTTTGACGACATTTGCAAGAAGAATATCTGACAAGTAACTTTGCACTCGAAATATCACAATAAACACAAAACGAATGAAAGCAATACAGATAACAGGTGCCAACAAGATGGCATGTGTCGAGATGAAAAAGCCAGAGGAACTGAAGTCGGGAGAAGTCCTCGTGAAGATGAATTACGTAGGCTTCTGTGGCTCTGACCTCAATACATATCGTGGAGGAAATCCGCTTGTGAACCTCCCTGTAATACCAGGTCATGAGGTTTCAGCCGAGATAGCTGCTGTAGGCGAAGGTGTTCCTGCCACTCTTAAGGTTGGAATGAAGGTTACACTCAATCCTTATTCAGCTTGCAACGACTGCCCTTCATGCCGCAATCGCCGCTTCAACGCTTGTCAACACAATGAAACCCTAGGGGTTCAGCGTAATGGTGCCATGCGTGAGTATATAGTGATACCATGGGAGAAGATTATCCCTGCCGAAGGACTTGACGAAAAGGAGATAGCTCTTGTAGAGCCTATGTCAGTCGGTTTCCATGCTGTGGATCGTGCTCAGGTTAGGGATATAGACGTAGTGTTGGTTCTTGGTTGTGGAATGATAGGTGTAGGAGCCATCGTTCGTGCAGCACTTCGTGGTGCTACAGTCATCGCTACCGACCTTGACGACGAAAAACTTGAACTTGCAAAGCAGATGGGAGCTGCCCATGTAGTCAATACAGGTAAGGAAGACCTTCACGCTCGTCTTGTGGAAATAACTGGCGGCTGCAGTCCTGATGTGGTAATTGAGGCTGTAGGAAGTCCGTTTACCCAGAACCAGGCTATAGATGAAGTGTCTTTTACAGGTCGTGTTGTTTTCATAGGTTATGCCAAGGCTGGTACGGAATTCGTGACAAAGCATTTTGTCCAGAAGGAGTTGGATATTCGCGGTTCACGAAATGCTATGCCAGAAGACTTCCGAGCTGTCATTCGCTATATGCAGAATAACGAATATCCGAAGGAGAAACTCATCTCTGCTGTCGTGAAACCAGAGGATGCAAAAGTGGCTATGGAGGAATGGATGGCTGCTCCTGCCAAGGTTTTCCGTATTCTTGTGGAGTTCTAAATGCTATTTCTCATGGGCAGAAAAGTAATCGGAATAGGCGAAACCGTCTTTGACATTATCTTCAAGAACGACAAGCCCGTAAGTGCAGTTCCTGGTGGTAGTACCTTCAATTCCATGATTTCCTTGGGCAGATGTGGCGTTCCTGCCGTCTTCCTTTCGGAAACAGGCGATGACCATATAGGCGAAACCATTTGCAGCTATCTTGAGAGCAATGGCGTTTCAGCTGCTGATGTGGACAAGAATGGCAAGAGTCATCTGTCGCTTGCTTTCTTAAACGAGCAGAATGACGCAAACTATGTGTTCTATAAGGATCACCCTCATGACAAGGCTGATATGCGAATGCCTGAGATAAATGCTGGCGACATCCTGCTCTTTGGCTCGTACTATGCCATAAACCCTGTCATTCGACATAAGGTTAGGACTCTCCTTGAGTATGCCAAGGGGCAAGGAGCCATCATTTACTACGACCTGAACTTTCGTGCTTCCCATAAGGATGAAGTGGAGACTCTCTTGCCTACCATAGAAGAGAACTTCCGTTTTGCAGACATCGTACGTGGTAGCAATGAAGATTTTGAGATAGTTTTCAACATGAAAGACTTTGCTTCCGTGTGCAATATAGAGAGCCTTAAAGCCAAGACACTCATCTACACCTGTGGCGCGATGGAGACTAAGCTGAAGACTGCTTGCGACAAATTTATCACTCATGAAATACAGCCAATAGAAGTGGTCAGTACTATTGGTGCTGGCGACAATTACAACGCAGGAGTAATCTATTCCATCGTGCATGATGCTATCAGTCGCAAGGAACTGTTTCAAGGCTTGACAGAAGAGAAGTGGACTTCCATACTTGCTACGGCGCAATCGTTTTCTGCCGAGTGTTGCAAGAGTTTTGACAATACGGTAAGCATGGAATTTGCCCAGAAGATGAGATAGATTCCTATAAACATAAAAAGAATCACCCCTCCAGTCAATATATTGGAGGGGTGATTCTTTTATTTTAAAGTATATGATTTGCTGATTACATCATGCCCATGCCTGGAGCACCGCCCATTGGCATTGCAGGCTCTGGAGCTGGCTGGTCGCAGATTACGCATTCTGTTGTGAGGAAGAGACCTGCGATGGAAGCTGCGTTCTCGAGAGCTACACGAGAAACCTTTGCTGGGTCGATGATACCTGCTGCACGCATATCCTCATAGATGTCCTTGCGAGCGTTGTAACCGAAGTCGCCCTCGCCCTCACGAACCTTCTGCACTACTACAGCGCCTTCACCACCAGCGTTTGCTACGATCTGGCGAAGTGGCTCTTCGATAGCACGAACCACAATGTTGATACCTGTCTGCTCGTCTGGGTTATCGCCCTTAAGACCTGCAACTGCGTCGAGGGCGCGGATGTAAGTTGTACCACCACCAGCAACAACACCTTCCTCGATAGCGGCACGAGTAGCGCAGAGAGCATCGTCAACGCGATCCTTCTTCTCCTTCATCTCAACCTCAGAGTTAGCGCCAACGTAGAGAACTGCTACACCACCAGAGAGCTTTGCTAGACGCTCCTGAAGCTTCTCCTTGTCGTAGTTTGAAGTAGTTGTTGCGATTTCGTTCTTGATCTGTGCTACGCGGTCAGCGATACCTTCCTTAGAGCCAGCACCGTCAACGATAGTTGTGTTGTCCTTTGAAACAACAGCCTTGTCGCAAGTACCGAGCATTTCGATAGTTGCCTGGTCGAGTGAAAGTCCCTTTTCCTCAGAGATTACCATACCGCCTGTGAGAACAGCGATGTCCTCGAGCATAGCCTTGCGACGGTCGCCGAAGCCTGGAGCCTTGACAGCACAGATCTTGAGGTTTGTGCGGAGACGGTTTACAACGAGAGTTGTGAGAGCCTCTGAGTCAACATCTTCTGCGATAACGAGGAGTGGACGACCTGTTTCTGCAGCTGGCTGAAGGATTGGGAGGAACTCCTTGAGGTTGGAAATCTTCTTGTCGTAGAGGAGGATGAGTGGGTGATCCATAACACATTCCATCTTCTCAGTATCTGTTACGAAATAACTTGAGAGATAACCACGGTCGAACTGCATACCCTCAACAACGCCGATGTGAGTGTCACGGCTCTTGCTTTCCTCGATAGTGATAACACCGTCCTTTGAAACCTTGCGGAAACACTCAGCGAGGAGCTTGCCGATTTCAGGGTCGTTGTTTGCAGAAACTGTAGCAACCTGCTCGATCTTGTCGTAGTTGTCGTCAACCTTCTCTGCGTTGTTCTTGATGAAGTCAACAACAGCTGCAACAGCCTTGTCGATACCGCGCTTGAGATCCATTGGGTTAGCGCCGGCAGTTACGTTCTTCAGACCAACATTGATGATTGACTGAGCGAGGATAGTAGCAGTAGTTGTACCGTCACCAGCATCGTCACCAGTCTTTGATGCTACGCTCTTTACGAGCTGAGCACCTGTGTTCTCAAACTTGTTCTCGAGTTCTATTTCCTTTGCTACAGAAACGCCGTCCTTAGTGATCTGTGGTGCACCGAACTTCTTCTCGATGATTACGTTGCGACCCTTAGGACCAAGAGTCACCTTTACAGCATTTGCAAGCTGGTCAACGCCGCTCTTAAGCAAGTCGCGAGCGTCCATATTGAATTTGATATCTTTTGCCATTTTTTTTTATTAAGTAATAAGTATAAAGTAATAAGTATTAAGTATGATTACCTTTGAGGACAAAGAGCCTTTAGTCTTTAGCTTTTAGCCTTTAGCCTCGCTCAAAGAGCGAACTTACCCCAACACAGCGAGCACGTCGCTCTGGCGCATGATCATGTACTTAGTGCCTTCAAACTCGAGTTCTGTTCCAGCATACTTGCCGTAGAGCACTTCGTCACCTTCTTTGAGAATCATTTCTTCGTCCTTAGTGCCGTTGCCGCAAGCAACAACCTTGCCGTGGAGAGGCTTTTCCTTCGCAGTGTCAGGGATGATGATACCGCCAACTGTCTTTTCTGCCGGTGCAGGGAGAATGAGCACGCGATCAGCTAATGGTTTAATGTTCATAGTGATTATTATTTTATTTAGTTAATATTCGGGATTTATCGTTATTCTGAGCTTTTAGTGCTATCATAACAATTCAAGTCTTCACGAGACCCGCTCTTAATATTACAATATGCGTGCCAAAACTCCTGATTATCGTTCTTGTTTCCCTGTGAGACCGTTTAGGCTGGTAGAGTTTTCCTTCCATAGCAAGGAAAACTTTCCCGCCCATGATGACACCTTTCCTTCGTGGGAAAGGAAAACCGGTTTACAGGAGTTTACTTTAGGGTAAACTTCGCTGTTCCCTTGACATCCGTTTCGCTTGCGCAGATATATGCCTTGAATTTGCCAGGCTCTGAGACGAATTTGTGATCTGCTTCGCTCCAGAACTGGAGCATGTTTTCGGAGATTTCGAATGTGGCTGTCTTGGTTTCGCCAGGAGCAAGAGAGAGCTTAGTGAAGCCTTTGAGTTCTTTTGTTGGGCGATCTACAGAGCATTCTTCGTCGCTGATGTAAAGCTGCACGATTTCCTTGCCGACTACCTTTCCTGTGTTTGTTACATCAATAGAAACGGTTAGCTTACCGTCCTTTGTCATTTCGTTGGCAGAGATTGAAGGCTCTCCGTACTGGAATGTTGTATAAGAAAGTCCATAGCCGAATGGGAACTGTGGCTTTACGTTGTGGGTGTTGAAGTGACGGTAGCCTACATAGATGTCGTCCTTGTAGTAAACTTGTTTGTTTACACCTGGGTAAGCCTCCTCTCCGAACTGTGTGAAGTAGTAGTCTTCGTAATTTTTTGCCCATGTTACAGGAAGCTTGCCAGAAGGACAAACCTTGCCGGAAAGGATGTTCACCATAGCACGACCGCTCATCGTACCGAGATACCAGATGTGGACGAGAGCCTTTACCTCGTCAAGCCATGGAGTCTCGTAAGCAGAACCACCATTGTTTACCACGATGATGTTCTTCTGAATCCTTGCTAGAGCAGAGATAAGCTCGTTCTGTCCGAAAGAAAGACCGTATGTCTTGCGGTCAGCATCCTCACAATCTTGGTAGAGATCCTTGTTGAGGCCTCCTATATATATAATAATGTCAGCCGACTTAGCCTTTTCGATAGCCTCGTCAAATAGTTTCTGCTTGAGTTCCGGAGAGGCAGGAGTCTTGTTCTCGTATGACATCTCGTCGCACTTATAGCCTTGTGCATACCCTATCTTATCGCCATAGACAGCCTTGAGTTCATCCAAGGGGAACACATCACCCTTGCTCTTCAGTTCCGAAGAACCGCCGCCGGCAGAGAGATCGCGAGTGGCATTCTCTCCGACAACAAGAATCTTCTTGTACTTTTCTGCCTGTATAGGAAGGATGCTGTTCTCGTTCTTGAGGAGTACGATGCCCTCTTCTGCAATAGCCTGAGCAGCAGCATAATGGTCTTCCGAACGCTGCTTGCCAATGATTTGGTTAGGACTCATTGAAGTGCGGAAAATAAGACGGAGCACGCGGCGAGCCTTCTCGTCAACAACATCCATGTCAAGCTTGCCTTCCTTGGCGAGTTTCTTCATCGGATTTGCCATGTAATACAAATCAAAACCGCCCTTCATGCCCTCTGCCAAGCCGTCTGTAAAAGACCCCATCTCTATATCGAGACCGCCATATATGGCTTCGTTCGTGTCATGGCAACCGCCCCAATCGGAAACCACAGCGCCATCGAATCCCCATTCCTTCTTGAGGATTTCGTTGAGAAGGGTGTTGTTCTGTGAACAATGGGTGTTTAGCCATTTATTGTATGAACCCATAATAGACCAAACGCCACCATCAACGCAACGCTTGAAAGCAGGCAGATATATCTCACGCACAGCACGTTCGCTTACGTTAGCATTATAAGTCAAGCGGTCAATCTCCTGATTGTTCAAGAAAAAGTGTTTCAGGCAGCAGCCGATTCCGTTCTTTTGGACATTCTGGATATAAGGCACAGCCATCTCTCCAGCCAAATAAGGATCTTCGCCCATATACTCAAAGTTACGACCGCAAAGGGGATTTCTCACGAGAGAAACACCGGGTCCAAGGAGCAGAGTCTTGTTACGGAAAGCAAACTCCTCGCTCACCTTGTCACCATAAAGAGCGGAAAGATCCTTGTTCCAAGTGGCGGCAAGGCAGGATAGGGCAGGGAAGGCGACAATGTAGTCGTTCTCCCAGTTGGCAGAGTTGTAGTCGTTCCAGTTCAATTCTCCACGGCAACCATGAGGTCCGTCCGAGTGGTTTATCTGTCTGATGCCAAGACGAGGCACACCAAGCGAAACAAACTTTCCGACAGCATGGAACATATCGATTTTCTCCTCAATAGTCATGCGTTTGAGAGCATCCTCAACGCGATCTTCAACAGGAGCATTTGGGTCAAGAAAAATTTGCGACATAGCGTTTTTCATTACTTTTTATGCTGCAAAAATAAGCAAATTAGCCCGAAAACGAAAGAAATTGGACTTTTTTTTGTTTTTTCTTGTGATTTTCTTTGGTTATTTTCAAAAAAGTTTTACCTTTGCACTCAGAATATACTCTCTCTCTTTCTTTTTTAAACCCTGGCAATGTTCTGTCGCGAAGACACATCATTGTCAGGTATTTTTTTGTATTGTATTGATTTTTTTATGATGATTTTCTTTTGAAAAGAAAAAAATGTTAAATTTGCAGACAGAAAACGCTATATTTACCTCCATAATGCAATCATTTAATACTAAGCATGGAAATACAAAGTATGCAATAAAAGGTGATGAGAGCGTTTTCAAATACGGATGGCCATACTTTCTTATTAGTTTTGTTCTTGGTTGGTGGGGATTCCCTTGGGGACCAATATATACCTTCCAGTCGTTGTATAATGCTTTCAATGGTCATGAAGTTGATCCTACCATTGAAGATATGGAAGCATTAAAATCTGATGAGTCCCAGAGTGGTCCTGAAAGATTCTGGGGATTGTTGTGTTTGGTGCCACTTGCTCTTATTGCCATTGCCATATACCACGATGTCAATGCGCATTCAACTCAAGCGGGAACCAATTCTTTTGATACAATACAATATATAAAAGAACAACAAACGGATTTCCTCATAAAGTATCCAGATGCAGCATATTTTGATCAACATTTCACCCAACATTTCATCATGACTTCATCTTAATAACTGTGGGAGTTATGGTTCAAAAAAGTATAGAAAGAGGACGTGTCAGTTACTTTTGACACGCCCTCTTGTTTTTTCAGAAATAATTACCACCAGTCCAACCAACGTGATTTCTGTTGCTCTATTTCATTAATTTGCGTATTTTTAGGAACGCTCTTTCCATCTAAAATCTCCAGGAATTCGTCCATGCTTTGAAGACGATTCTTTGGCGGGAGCTGCATGGCAGCCAGTACAGCCAAACGGGTAGAACGAGACAAAGGAAAATGCCACAAAGCCTGCAGACCTTCATTTTCGTTTATAACAGATAAAGAGGGAGGCTTTAACCCTGTAATCATATTGTAGAAGACTGCACCGAGTGAATAAATGTCAGCAGCTGGAGTCTTTTGAATATGCTTGTTTAATAGTTCTATGGGTTCATAGTTCGTTAGGTATGGCATTGGCGCTTCGTCATCATCTTCATAATACAGTTCGTGGTTTTCTAACTCCAAACTACGTCCAAAACTAATTAGCTTTACTACGCCATCTTTAGTTATCATAATGTTACGTGGATTGAGGTTCAAATGGAGAACGTTCTTTGCATGTACATATTTCATCGCTTCAACCATTTGTCGCATGTACATGATAGCTTCTTGTTCGTCGATTCTCCCATCAACCAGTTGTATGCAGTCATGCAAGGTCCATCCATCTATATATTCCATTACACAATAGAACGTACCATTTTCCTCAAATAAATCAATAGTAGATACTATGTTTGGATGTGTCAAAGAAGATTGCAGCTTCACTTTTTCAATAAACTTCTGTTTGAGTTTTTCTACAATATTAATATTATGTGAACCAAATTTGTTAATTACGACTTGATTGGTTTTTGAGTCGCGATCCCAATAATCTCTTAAAAAGAGTTCCTTGATAACAACGCGTTTGTTCAATAGACAATGGATTCCTTCATATATGTATCCAAAAGGCATACCAGCAGGTTGTGTTGACGACGAGAAACTACCAGAGAGATGACGTACTATCTTGTATATTCCGCCTTGTAGAAGAGTATTGTTTGGTAAGAGCATAAATATTTTCTTGAAAATTATCTGAATTCGTTTGCAAAATTATGAATATTAATTGTAAAATGCAAGAAATATTGGCGAAAGTTTATTTTGAACTGCGTAAAGGGAGTACACTATGCTTTGTGGGTCGTTAAGCTGTGCTTTATGGGTCGTAAACCTATGAGTTATGCTTCGTAAACGATAGGCTTTTTATTCGTAAAGCTATGCTTTATTTTGTATTTTGTGACATTTTATATAAAAAAGGAAGGTCTTGTGCGGTTTTTTGCCATTTCTTTTTATTTTCTCAACAAATAATTCTACCTTTGCGGTCAAATCGGAATTGAAACACGAGTTTCATTAGTAACACGAATGTCTAGTGAGAATAAATAAACGCAAGTTACGCAAGTGACACGAGTTTTAAAACTTGTGAAACTAAAAATCAGCGCTTTCGGTGCTCTCTAGATATATAGCTGACTATTCGACTGCAAACTTAGAGTAATTTATTGCATGCGTATGCAAAGAAATTCACACTTCACAAAAGGCTTCACGAAAGAAAAAGGACACAATAGACCATGAGTCAGAAAGAACAAATACAACTTTTTGAGGAAAAGAAGGTACGTACCGTATGGGACGACGAGAAGGAAGAATGGTACTTCTCTGTCGTTGATGTGGTAGAGGTACTGACGGATAGCGCTGATCCTAAGCAATACATAAAGAAGATGCGAACGCGTGACCCAGAACTCAATGCCAGTTGGGGTACAATTTGTACCCTAACTCGAATGACAGCCTCTGATGGTAAGAGTTATAGAACGCAAGCTGCTGATATAAAAGGCATTTTCCGCATTATTCAATCCATCCCATCCCCAAAGGCAGAACCTTTCAAACTATGGATGGCACAGGTTGCAGCCGAACGACTCAACCAGATGCAAGATCCTGAACGAAGCATTGATCAAGCAGTTGCTGACTACAAACGCCTTGGTTATAGTGATGCATGGATTAAACGTCGCATCAAGTCCATCGAGATACGCAAAGACCTCACTGACCAATGGGACAGAGCCGGAATAAAGGAGGGGCAGCAATACGCCTCACTCACAGACATCATTACCCATGCCTGGAGTGGCAAGACAACGAAGCAATACAAGCAATTTAAGGGCTTGAAGAAGGAAAGTCTTCGTGATAACATGACGAATCTTGAACTCGCCTTGAATATGTTTGCTGAGTCGGCTACGGCTGAGCTCCACAAGGAAAAAAATCCTCAAGGCTACAATGCCAGCGCCAAACTAGCACAGGCTGGAGGCAAAGCTGCCGAAGCCGCACGTCTCAACCTCGAAGAGCAACTGGGGCTCGCGCGAGAAAGCCACCGACTACCTTCCTCCAGTCGATCGTTGGGACTCACTGCCTGAAGAAAAGGATGAAGACGAGAACGAATAAATTGTATAAAACAATGAGTTAGAGAATCGTCACTCAAACTCCAAAGTTGGTTGTAAATGAGGAAGACTTGACTGTAAAGTTGGTTGTAAATGGCAAAAAGTTGACGGTAAAGGTTGGTAATAACGACGAAAAGTTGGTAATAAAACTGCAAAAGTTGGTTTTAAATGCCGAGAAGTTGGGTGTAAACTTGACTGTAAATCGTATCGAGATGCTCAAAATGATTATTCAGAATCCAACTATTACCAAAATTGAAATG
>JAZRXS010000097.1:0-21795 GCA_045600325.1 Prevotella sp. | reverse complement strand
AAAGTTTGTCAGCCATATTTAGTTTTTGTTATTATTTTTTATTAAAATCGTACACCATTACTCATCGGGAACAACTTCCAGTTCCTTGAAAGTAAACTCCTGGGCAGAGATTGCCTTGATGAAGTATTGGTGTTTCTTTTGAAGTTTGTTGGTCATCTTTACGAAAGTCTTCTCCAGATTCTTTTTCTTTCTGTCGTAGATTATCGCGCAAGTAGGGTGACTGATGCCCAAAGCATTTGCGAATGTCTTGAGCTGTGCAGTATAGGACGCACGGCCAACAAGGAAACCATTCTTCTTGAGGGTTACTGTTGGAAGTGGCGCTATTTCTGTCAGATAAACTACCGAGTCGTTCAGGGAAGTAATATATCCGTATGCGTACACGCCAGAAACCTTCTCTTCTCCCTTTTCCTGAGCTGATACTTGCTGTAGCGAAAGGGTTATAAAGGAGATTATCAATAAAAGATATTTCATTTTATATTATATAATGTGTATGACAATTATCAATTATCAATTATTAATTATTAATTATGGATTAATAATGCCGTATGGTCTTGCGGAGCTTTCGCAGAGCCTTGTTGCGTATCTGGCGAACGCGCTCACGCTTAAGCCCCATCTCGTCGGCACATTCCTGCATGGTCATCGCCGCACAGTTTATTCCATAGAGCGCAGAAATCACGGTCAGTTCCCTTGCATTCAGCGTTGCGATGCTGTCCAAAAGAGCCTCTTTTAGTTCCTGCGTAAGAACGAGTTCATCCGTAGCGGGTTCTCCGCCACGGATAAAGTCGTCATTTCGTATATCGTTAAGATATGCTATGTTCATATTTTCAGATTATTGTTCAAGTATCACAGCGAAGTAGCCGCGGCGACCTGTAGGGAATACGCCCTTGAGGTAAACCACAGGATCTTCCTTGCTTGTAGATGCCGACTTCACAACCTTCTGTAGATCGTCTTCGCTGGCAATCTTTGTGTCGTTAGCGCTTACGATGATGAATCCTGCTGGTACGCCCGCTTCCTTCATGGCACCGTCGTTAACCTTAGTTACCTTGAGACCGTAATTGAGTTCAAGCTCTTCCTTCTCCTGGGCGTTGATAGGGCGGAAAGTAGCACCGAGAATATCGAGTTCAGCCTTTCTCACAACCTTTGTGTTGCCCTGAGCGTTACGAAGTGTAACCTCCTTTGTCATGGTCTTCTTGCCACGCATGAAAGTGAGAGTAACCTTATCGCCAGGACGCTTTGTAGCGAGAACTTCCTGAAGTTCGCTCATCTTCTTGACAGTCTTGCCGTCAACCTTTGTGATGATGTCGTCCTTCTCTATGCCTGCCTGGGCAGCAGCACCATTCTCGAGAACTTCCTCAACATGGATACCTTCCATTGTAGCTACCTCTACATCCTTGCCCTGAGCCTTCATAGAGTCGTAGTATCTGTTGACATCAGTACCTGTGATACCGATAACAGCACGCTGAACTGTACCATACTGCTTGAGGTCATCTACAACCTTGTTCATGATAGTTGTAGGGATGGCGAAACCATAGCCTGAGTAGCTGCCGGTCTGAGAGTAGAGCATGGCGTTGATACCAACGAGCTCGCCCTGAGTATTCACGAGAGCACCACCTGAGTTGCCTGAGTTGATAGCAGCATCTGTCTGGATGAAAGACTCAACGCCGTTAGCGCCGAGCGAACGAGCCTTTGCACTTACGATACCTGCTGTTACGGTATTGTTCAAGCCGAGAGGGTTACCTACGGCAAGAACCCATTCGCCCACCTTGAGCTTGTCGGAGTCCGCAATCTTGATTGCCGGGAGATTCTTTGCGTTGATCTTGATGAGAGCAAGGTCTGTTGACTCGTCCGTACCAATGATCTTTGCAGAATATTCCTTATTGTCGCTCATAGTTACCGTGAGTTCATCAGCACCAGAGACAACGTGATTGTTTGTTACGATATAACCGTCAGTAGAAATGATGACTCCGGAACCAGCGCCTTCACGCTTAGGAGTCTGCACCTGACGCTTCTGCCTGCCGCCATTGCCCTGACCACGACCGAAGAAGCCTCCGAATGGGTCGAAGAAGTCAGCAAACGGATCTTCCATCTCAACAGTCTGAACCTTGGAGTTCTGTACGAAATGGATGTAAACAACAGAAGGCAAGGCCTTTTCTGCTGCGTATGTGAGGTCAACTGCATTACCAGGAGCGGCAGCGTTGTTTGCTGCCACGTTGCTTGGATCGTGAGTGGCAGCACATGTGTTCGTTACAGTCAGCGCAAGGCTAAGAGTAGCCATTGCTGATGCAAGGAAAGAAAAAATGTTTGCTTTTTTCATATTTTGGTTATTTTAATTGTTCTAAGACGCTGCAAAGATAGGCAAAGGATTTCTATTATGCAAAATTCCAGCCCAATGTTTAACAGCAATTTAGAACTTTTAAAAGCTATTTAATATTTCCCGTGTTTTATGTTAAATTTTATAAAAGAGAGAAAGCGTTGCAGGATATAAGCCGAGTTATGTTGTTTCATCTCGTCATTTATCTAAGCGTTCTACCCTCCAACGCACTCCGAAGAGATCGGGCAGGCTACCCTGAGCATGGCGTTGGTATACGCGAACTTACAGCCTCCAGATAGCACAGCCAATGATGTTGCCACCACTGCTGGTGAGCTCTTGCCTCACCTTCTCACCCTTACCTTGCAAGCAAGGCGGTTGTTTTCTTCTGCGTCTCCTGATGTTGCCACCAGCGCCACTTTCTGACATGGAGTGCCTTATGCTGCCCGGACTTTCCTCTGGACCGTCTGCGATTGGGTATAGCCCTCTCGCAGAAGCCATCCAGCGACGAAACTCCCACAGCGCTTTCAAGCCGCAAATTTAACACTTTTTTCCGTTTTTCATAGCCTATCGCCCCTATTATTTATAATTAATAATGTTCGTGCGTGAGATTTTTTCATAATAGTCAAGGATTTCCGACTATTACATTCCGCTAAAATGAGGATAACTCTATGCTTTTCACATCATAACCCTATGCTTTTCACATCATAACTCTATGACTTTTGAACCATAACTCATAGAGTTTTCACCCGTAACTCTATGGCTTACGAAACAAAACTCATAGAGTTTCCAAAAAGTTTGTATACAAACTCGCTACAGTTTTGTATACGAATTTTTTCAAAACTCATAGAGTTTTTATAGCACAAAGCTGACGATACATAACGAATATACCCATGCTTACCTGGGAAGATAAGCATGGGTATAAAAAAAATTGATTGTCTCACGACAACCAATCTTCTAACCTTAATAATCTAATACCATGAAAAACACGATGCAAAGTTACGACTATTTCGCAAATCTGCAAGTGTTTTTTATTTTATTTTTGCTCATTCTGTCATATTAATGACTTTTGTCAATTCGAGATAGATTCTTTGTACCGGTAAACCCATCACATTATAGAAACTTCCGTCCATGCCTGTGACACCCACATAACCTATCCATTCCTGTATTCCGTAAGCCCCTGCCTTGTCCAAAGGACGGTATGTTTCCACGTAGTAATCTATCTCCTCATCCGTGAGTTGCTTGAAGCGTACTTCGGTAAGGACGGAGAAGTGCTTGTAGTTCAAATCTTCCTTCGTTCCGATACATACACCCGTGACCACATTATGCGATCGTCCGCTAAGGCTACGGAGCATCTCCTTTGCATTCTCGAGCGAAGAAGGCTTCTCCAGAATCTGCTCGTCAAGGATGACAACCGTATCTGCCGTAAGGATGACCTCTTCGTCAGCAATATTGCCTTCGTAAGCAGCAGCCTTGCGCATGGCAAGAACCTCGGGTATGGAATAGATGTCAACACCCTCTGGATGCGACTCGTCGATGCCGTCTATCACACGAACCTCGAACGGAATATCAAGACCGGCAAGGAGCTCCTTGCGGCGAGGGCTATTGGATGCGAGAATAAGTTTTTTCATAGGGGGCTTTGATTCTTTCGAATTTTCGATTGTTCGATTGTTCGATATTTCGGGATTTCGATTGTTAGAGTTTACATTAAACGTGCTGCCAGCCTTGTGCCTTCAGCTCAAATTCCTGTTCGTCGCGAGCTATGAGTTGATAGCCGAGTTCAGGCTTTGTGATGTAACCAACCATCTTAACGCCATCTATCTGCTCTATTTTCTGGAGGTCGCCAATAGGAACCGTGAAGAGAAGCTCATAGTCTTCGCCACCGTTAAGCGCACAAGTCGTGACATTCATTTCAAACTCCTCTGCCGTTACGGCCGTCTGATAGTCTATCGGGATGTTCTTCTCGTAGATTCGGCAACCGCAGTTGCTCTGCTTGCAGATATGCAGAATCTCTGAAGAAAGACCGTCAGAGATGTCTATCATGGCCGTCGGCTTTATGCCAAAGGCTGCAAGTTTCCCTATGATGTCGCCACGAGCTTCCGGCTTGAGTTGTCGCTCAAGAAGATATTCCTTGCCCGCAAAATCAGGTTGGAAATTGATTGTCGGCGTCTCATTCTTGTCGGTAGCCTTAGCCTGTGCCTCACGAAGCTGCTGGTAATAGACAGCTTTCTCGCGCTCAAGAATCTGCAAGCCCATGTAGGCAGCACCCAGATCTCCCGATACGCAGATGAGGTCCGTATCCTTGGCTCCGTTGCGATAGACTATGCTTTCGTCGTCAGCAGAACCGATGCAAGTGATGGAGATGGCAAGTCCCGTAAGGGAAGACGTAGTATCTCCGCCCACGATGTCCACATTCCATTTGTCGCAAGCACGGCGAAGTCCCTTGTAGAAATCCTCCATATCCTCTACGGAGAATCGCTTCGAGAGGGCTATGCTCACCACCATCTGCTCAGGCTTTCCGTTCATGGCGAATATGTCAGATATGTTCACCATCGCCGACTTGTAGCCGAGATGTTCAAGTCCTATGTATGTAAGGTCGAAATGAACGCCTTCCATGAGCATGTCAGAAGAGACGAGCACACGCTTGTCGCCGTAGTTCAATACGGCACAATCGTCGCCTACGCCATATTGCGTGGAAGCGTTTTTCGGCTCATGGCCATCGGTAAGATGGTGGATAAGTCCGAATTCTCCAAGTTTCTGTATTTCCATATTTATAATCTTTTAATATCGATATTTTATCAATAAATTAAACTTATAGAACTTATGCACGTGAGCGAATCTCTGAAATAAGTATAATAAGTCAGATTTATTGATAGTTAATAGTCGTATATAACTATTTCTAAATCAATCCTTGAAACTAATAGTAACCGTACTGTTTTGCGATTCATCAGCAAGCTGTTCCTCCTGATTGCTTTCAGTTTCCATCTGCTGTACGGCGCTTATGTCCGTAGAGTCCTTGAATACATAGTCAAGGATGATCTTGTTGAATTCCTCTTCCTGATCGAGAAGGATACGAACCTTGATAGGCAGAGTGTAGGCAGACTTCCGCAGATCAAGCGAGAAACCGTTCAGCTTCGTCAGTCGGGTAGCGTCCTTTTCCGTGGTCACCATTATCTTTGGCGAAGGCATGAAGGAGAATGTCTCGTTGATCTCATAGACCTCCTTCTCCGTAAACTGATGGTGGTCGCGGTAATGGAGTTCCTTGAACTTCGCGTCGTACGATTCGAGATCCTTTATTATGTTCTCCGGAGAACCTATCGCCGTGACTAACAGCACGTTCATCTGCTTGAGGTCGAAGAGCGGAATCTTAGGCAGACTCTTGTCAAAGAGCGGCTCCAAAGGGGAATAGTCCATCGTGGAGAAGAAGAGCTTTTGGAACGCAAGGATGCGAATATCGTTCGTGCAAACGCGTATATCAAGCGGACTAATGTCATGCGGACACTTGGTAACAACGATTATGTCGGCACGCTTCTTTGCACTCATAGGCTCACGCAACATGCCGACAGGCAACAGGTGGTCACGGGCAACAGGGCGATTGAAGTCCACAAGGAGTATGCTCAATCCCGGCTCTATATAGCGATGTTGATAGGCATCATCAAGTACGACCGCTTCCACCTTCTCCTCGTCCAGCAGGCGATCCACCCCGTCGCAACGCTTTTCGCATACGGCAACCGTCACATCAGGGAACTTCGTATGTATCTGGAATGGCTCATCTCCAATATCGGTCATCTCCGATTTCTCGTTAGCCAGCACATAACCTTGCGTCAGTCGCTTGTAGCCGCGACTGAGCACAGCCACCTTGCACGAGTTCTTCAGCAATCGCACAAGATACTCCACATGCGGCGTCTTTCCGGTACCGCACATCGTTATGTTGCCGACGGAGATTATCGGAATGTTGTAGCTCTTTCGCTTGAGCACATTCGTATTGAAGAGATGGTTGCGAATGGCTACACCTAAGCCGTAGAGCCAAGCTATGGGATAGAGAAGGAAACGCATACGAATGAAATTACTGGATGTTCAGGATGTAAGGTATTCTTGCCTGGACACGGTCTTGCTGCTTGATATTCTTCACAAGCATGAATGTAGAATAGAAGTCGCCGAAGGTCTCGCGAAGCTGCTCGTCGAGAATGCCTTTCTGCTTTTCCTGGGCAAAGAGCTTCATGGAGAACTCCTCCTTTGCCGGGTAAGCCTTGTGATGATACTCCTTCACATTTGCAAGTTTCGCAGCCTTCTTTACGGCTACGTCCAAACCTCCGAGTTCGTCAACAAGCTTATGCTTGATGGCATCTTGTCCGAGCCAGACGCGACCTTGAGCCACGCTGTCAACATCATTAGTCTTCATCTTGCGACCTTCGCCCACGCGAGAAAGGAAGAGGTTGTAGCCGCGAGTGATGTATTGGTCGAGCAAAGCCATCTCGTCAGCATTAATAGAGCGTGACATGGTACCGAAATCTGCATGTGCGTTTGTCTTTATGACATCATACTTCACGCCAAGCTTCTGTGTAAGGAGTTCGCTAAAGTCAGGGAACATTCCGAAGATTCCGATGGAACCCGTGAGCGTAGTCTTCTCGGCTACGATCCAGTTTGAAAGGCAACTCATGTAGTAGCCGCCGGAAGCAGCCATGCCACCCATGGACACGACAACAGGCTTCTTTGCCTTGAGAGTCTTCACAGCCTGCCACATTTTCTCGGAAGCAAACGCGCTACCGCCGCCGCTGTTCACACGGAGTACGACAGCTTTCACGTCGTCGTCTTCAGCAAGGGCAAGGAGATCATCCACAACCTTGTCGCCAACAATCTGCGTTTCTGCCGAAAGACCATCCGCCATTTCGTCCACGATATCGCCGTAAGCATAGTAAACGGCAATCTCTTCGCCGTCGGTATCCACGTTGTCAAGCATGTTCATGGTAGCCATGGACACGGTATTTATATCGTCGTCTTCGTCTATCTTGAGCATCTTCTTCACGATACCCTTGACATCCTGCTTCTGGACGAGCTGGTCCACCATCTTGTACTTCACGTAGTTCTGCTGGTCGGAGAATACGAGAAGGCTGTCTGCGTAAGTATTAAGATTGTCAACAGACACGCCACGGCTCTTGGAAACATCAGCCACGATGTTGTTCCAGATGCCTTTTATGTATGCCGTAACCTGCTCACGGTTAGGCTCACTCATTCCGTCTGCCGTGTACATGTCAGGGGCACTCTTGTATTTGCCCACCTTTGTAAGCGTAACCTTGATGCCGAACTTTGCGAGAGCGTCCTTGAGGAACATCGGATTTGCTGCCATACCATGCCAATCGAGCATACCGTTAGGGTGGATAAGCACCTTGTCGGCTACGGAAGCAAGGTAATATGTGGCTGTAGTATATTCATCGCCGTATGCCACAATCCATTTGCCCGACTTCTGGAAGTCCTGCAACTGGCGGCGAACCTCCTCAAGGGAAGCGTAGGAATCCGGCACGAAAGCACCACAATCAAGGAAGATTCCCTTGACGTCGTCGTTCTCCTTTGCCTTCTTGATATTGTTTACAAGTTCGTCAAGAGCGAGGGATGTGGTTCCATTACCAAGGAAAGCATTAAGAGGATCTGCCTCAGAACGCTCCGTCATCTGACCAGAGAGGTTGATCACGAATACGGAATTATCGCTAACGGAAGCAGAACTGCCTCCCGAAATTGCCATACCGACGAGGCTTATGACCATGAAGACGGTCATGATGGCAAAGAACACCATTATACCTACAACTGTGGCAAATACGTTTTTTAAGAAGCTCATTTTATGTGTTATTTATATTATAATAATGTTACAAACTTGCGCAAAGTTACATATTTTTATCTTTTTGCTATAACATTTGCCATAAAATATGGTTAATTGCGCAAAAAAAGTGTACTTTTGCATCAAAATACACAAGGAATACTATGATTACTATTCTCGGACCTACGGCCTCAGGCAAGACAAAACTCGCGGTAGCCCTTGCTGCTGCCATCGACGGAGAAATAATTTCCGCCGACTCACGCCAGGTATATCGTGGAATGGACATCGGCACAGGCAAGGACCTCGCCGACTACCAGCTGCCAGACGGTAGCATAGTGCCTTATCATCTTGTGGACATCTGCGATGCCGGCGAGAAATACAACCTTTTCCGCTACCAGCAGGACTTCATGTCGGCTTGCGAGGACATAACGAACCGCAAGAAGACGCCTATCCTATGCGGAGGCACAGGACTCTACATAGAGGCGGTACTGAAGAACTACAATCTGCAAAGAGTGCCGGAAAACAAGGAGCTTCGCGCCTCCCTTGAAGGGAAACAGCTTGACGAGCTTACCGCCATGCTTGAAGAGCTCAAGAAGAAGACCGGTTCAAACATGCACAACAAGACGGATGTGGATTCATGCAAGCGTGCCATACGTGCCATAGAGATAGAAACGTACATGCTGGAGAACGGTAACGATAACCTTAACCTTAACGGTCACGAGTCAAAGTCAAAGTCAGATTCCCCACTAATCTTCGGCACGGACATCTCTCGCGACCTTCGCCGCAAGCGCATCACGAAACGCCTTGACGACAGGCTTGAAGAAGGCATGATAGACGAGGTAAGGCAAATCATGGAAAGCGGAGTAAAACCAGAAGACCTCATCTACTATGGTCTTGAATATAAGTTCGTTACCATGCATCTCATAGGAGAATTGTCATACAAGGAAATGCGCAATCAGCTCGAGATAGCCATCCATCAGTTTGCCAAGCGACAGATGACATGGTTCCGTGGCATGGAGAAGCGCGGACTTCACATAGATTGGATAGACTATGAGCTGCCGATGGAAGAGAAGGTAAGGTACATCCTTGAACGTATTCCTGAGCAATAACCCTATCATTCACAAACGAAAACATCAGAAAACAAACGTGAAATACGCAGTAATATATTGTCCTAAAACCACCATTTCCGTAAAGGGAAAGATGAAAAAGCGTGTGGAGGAAGCGTTCCAGAAGAAGGATCTGGAATACAAGCTCTATACGGCTACAAAGGACAAGTCGGTTGATTCCATCGCCACGGCTGCCGTTGCAGAAGGTTTCCGCACCATGGTTGTCGTTGGTGGCGACCGCTCTTTGAACCTTGCCGTCAACAGCATCATGGCCATGCCTACGGACATAAGAAGCGAGGTGAAGCTGGCTGTCATTCCTTACGGCACGATAAACTCCTTCTCAGGCTTCTGGGGATTGAAGGACGCTTCCGTGGAAGATTGCGTCGATTACATAGCAAAAGGAAACTCGAGGAAGATTGATACAGGCTGCATTCGCTACATAAACAAGGACAACGAGAGCTGCCACCGCTATTTCCTCAACTGCATAAACCTTGGACTCTCGGCTCACATCACGCGTGTCCGCCATCAAACCCGCAGCATTCTTTTCTCGCGAAAGCTTTCGTTCATAATATCCACCCTCATACTCATCTTCCAGAGATCCGTCTATAAGATGAAGTTCTCGTTGAACCATGAGGTGGTAGAGGGCAACTTCATGACCCTTTGCATAGGCAACTGCACAGGCTATGGCCAAACTCCTTCAGCCGTGCCATACAACGGAATGCTCGACGTGTCGGCTGTTACCATCACCCAATTGTCGGGAATGATCATGGGATTCTATCTGCTCCTGACAGGCAAGTTCCTGAAACACAAGAACGTGAAGCCTTTCCGCACACGCAAGATCGTCTTCAACGAAGTGCAATCAATAGCGGTAAGCGTGGATGGAGCCATGATAAATACTCCGAAGGGCGAGTTTACGATAGACATAAGGGAAGAGGTCATAAACTTCATCATTCCTTATAGGAAATAACATTCCTTTGCGCTTCCTAACGATGCCATGGGGCGTCGTTTCCATTTTCATATATAGAAAAAAACGAAAGCACCCTCCCGTCAAACAAAATGGCGAGAGGGTGTTTTTATAAGAATAATGTGTTCACTTTCTTGGATTATCCGCAAGCGAAGAGCACAACCAACTGTGCCGTAAGTATTCTGAGGAACATGGAAAGCGGATAGACGGTAGAATAGCCTACAGCAGGAGCTTCCTTTGAGCAAACGCTATTGGCGTAAGCAAGTGCAGGAGGATCTGTGTAAGTACCGGCAAGCATACCCATTATCGTGAAGTAGTTGAACTTGAACTTCAAGCGGGCTATCGTTCCTATTATTAATATAGGTATAACGGTAATGAGCAAACCGCAGAGCACATACTTCAATCCGTCGCCGGCAACAACCGTATCGACGAAGCTTGCTCCAGCCTTGATGCCTACGGACGCAAGGAAGAGCACAAGACCTATCTCACGAAGCATGAGGTTGGCTGATGTCGTCGTATATGTCACGAGCTTCACCTTGTAGCCATAGCGACCGATAAGAATTGCTATGATGAGCGGACCGCCGGCAAGACCGAGCTTCAAAGGTACTGGCATTCCCGGTATTGCTATCGGAAGCGAACCGAAGATGAGTCCGACGATGATGCCCACGAAGATAGTTGCGATGTTAGGAGCATTAAGATGCTTGATGGAGTTGCCCATCTTGTCCTTCACACGCTCTACGTTATCCTCACGACCCACTACCATCACGCGGTCGCCTACCTGAAGGGCGAGCGATGGGTTGGCGAAGATGTCCATGCCCTGACGAGTGACACGAGTGATGTTCACGCCATACATGCGAGAAAGGTGAAGGTCTATCAGGCGCTTTCCGTTCATCTTTGGGTTCGTCACGAGCACGCGCTTGGAAACCATAGGTGCCTTGTCGCCCTCAATCTCCCAGTCGGCTTCCACCTCTGGACCTATGAAAGCGTGGATAGCTTCCGCGTCGCTTGCCGAGCAAACGATAAAAAGAACGTCGTTCTCATGAACCTCGGAAAGTCCTTTTGCCGTATGAACGTTGCCCTCGTGCATGATTCGTGTGCAGACGAAGTCACGATTCAGGAACTCGCGGAGCTGCTGAATGGTCTTGCCTTCAAGCGCCTTGTTGAGCACCTTGAGGTTCAGGAAATGAGGCTTTACCTCGGCATTCTCCGCAGACTCCATCTCAAGCTGCTTCTCTTCTTCCTCAAGCTGGGTGCGAGTGATGAAGCGAATGGCTATGGAGGCAAGGATGATGCCCGTTACACCAAGGGGATAGGCGCAAGCATAACCGTTGGCTATCTGCGGAAGTCCGTTTGGAAACTTGTCTGCGAGCGAGTTCAGAGCCTCGTTTGCAGCACCAAGACCAGGCGTATTCGTTACGGCTCCGTAGAGCGTACCCACCATCATCGGAAGGTTGCTCTTGTCGGTTGTGTCGAAGAAGCAGAAGTAGCAAGCGAACATTACCGCCACATTTAATAATATACCACCGGCGGCAAGGCAGTTCAACTCTACTCCACCCTTCTTGAAACTCTCGAAGAAGCCCGGTCCTACCTGAAGACCGATCATGAAGACGAAGAGGATGAGGCCGAAGTCCTGCACGAAAGTGAGGATGGGAGTCGGAGCGGTCATACCGAAATGTCCAGCCACGATGCCGGCAAAAAGAACGAAGGTCACGCCAAGCGAGATGCCTGCCACCTTGATTTTACCGAGATAGACGCCGACGGCTATCACAAGAGCATAAAGTAATGCTATGTGAGCTACGGATTCCGTGTCGGTAAAGAGTTTTGTAAGCCAAGAGATGTCCATGAGCTTTTTTGTTTATTATCCTTTTGTTTAAGTTTGTTATTATCCTGCCAAGGAATGTTGTCTTGCAGAAAATGAATACTAATTTTTGCCTTAAAACGGTGCAAAATTAAGCAAATCTTGCACAAAAGAATGCCTTTTTGGGAATATTTTTGCGTTTTGATGAAATTTATATGATTTCGCTTTCTTGTTTGAGTTTAATTTTATAACTTTGTCGGCTGAAAAAACTAATCAAACAGTTTTACCTATTAAAATTAACAACACTTTATAAAACATTACATGAAACGCATCTTTTTGTTTCTCTCGTTGATTACAGTCTTCGGTTCTTCCGCTTTTGCGCAAGGTGCCAAGAACATCAAGATCAACGAGGTGCTTACAAACAACACGAAGAGCATGCTCGACGAATACGGCGAAGCCTTGCCGTGGATAGAGCTTGCTAACACCTCGTTCTCCACTTACGATATACGCGGAATGTATATCGCAACAGACAAGAAAGTACTTGACCAGAAGCTTTCAGTACCAGAACGTATTGAAATGATGAGCCAGATTCCTAACGGAAGCGAGCGCACATCTCTCTCTGCTCAAGAACATGTGCTTTACTTCCTCAATTCAAATCCTGCCAAGAGCGACATGCACCTTGATGCAAAGCTTGACAGCACACAGGTGGTTTGGATTGCGCTCTTCGATGGAAATGCAGTCGACCTTATCGACTCCGTTTCGGTTCCGGTCTTGAAGGAGAACTACTCTTTTGCTCGTATCAAGAACAAGGACAAGCAAATCGTTTGGGAGGAAAAGACTCCTGAGTTTGCTTCTCCGGGTACAGCCAACATCACATCAGTCAGCGAAAGCAAGATTGCCAAGCTCAAGCGTGAGGACCCTCACGGCTTCGGCATCACCATTCTTGCCATGGGCGTGGTGTTCACTTGTCTCGCACTTCTCTACATCGCCTTCTTGCTTCTCGGCAAGTTCATGAATCGCAGCAAGCACATCAAGGTGGTTATCAATATGGATAAGCCTGAGAACCGCAAGCTTGAGGTTATCCGTCACAACGATGACGACGATGACGATGAAGAATCTACTCCTGCCGCAGCCGCAGCTTCCAAGACTGCTGCAGAAAAGAAGGAGGAGAAGAAACCTGAGATGGATCCAGAGATTGCTGCTGTCATAGCACAGGCTATCAAGGATTACCAGGACGATGTCCATGTGGAGGAATCAGGCGTCATCACGCTTCTTCCTAAGCAATCTGCCTGGATGCGTTCACCTATCCATCACAAGCGCGGATAGGAATCACTAAACAAAAATCAGATTACCGTTCCCTAAGTGTCAACTTTGGAAACAATAAATCAAAAATCAAAAAAATCAAAAATCATAATTGAACTAACGTTATGGCAAAATATATTATCAACGGTAACGAATACAATGTTGAAATAACTGATGTGCAGGGTAAACTTGCAAGAGTGGTTGTAAATGGTCAGGCATACGAGGTGGAGACAGAAGAGAAGCTTCACGCCATGCCTACACAGAAGGCTGTTGTGGCTCGTCCACAGGTTCAGGTGGCTGCACCTGTACAGAATGCTGCCGTGGCATACGTTGCTCCTGTAGCTCCTGCCGCTGCACCTGCAAGCAAGCCAGCCGCTGCTCCTGTTGCTGCCGGCTCTGGCTCTAAGATCGCTGCTCCGCTTCCTGGCACTATCACAGAGGTAAAGTGCTCTGTAGGTCAGAAGGTTAAGGCTGGCGATACCGTCATCATCCTTGAGGCCATGAAGATGCAAAACAATATCGAGGCTGACTGCGACGGCGTAATCCAGCAGGTACTCGTAAGCAAGGGCGATTCTGTACTTGAGGGTGCTCCTATGGTTGTTATCGCTGCTGAAGGCGCTCCTGCTGCTCCTGCTGCCGCTCCTGTTGCCGCTGCCCCTGTTGCAGCCGCTCCTGTAGCAGCTGCTCCTGCTCCTGCCGCTGGTGCCGGTTCTCAGGTTACAGCTCCGCTTCCAGGCACAATCACAGAGATAAAGTGTACTGTAGGTCAAACAGTTAATGCTGGCGACACAGTAGTAATTCTTGAAGCTATGAAGATGCAGAACAACATTGAGGCAGAAACAAGCGGTGTTGTCAAGCAGATTCTCGTAGGTAAGGGCGACGCTGTCATGGAAGGCGCACCATTGGTTGTAATTGGATAATTAGTTTCAAGTTATACTCACGACACTTGAATATAATACATTAAATAAAATGTGGACATTTATTTCAGATAATTTCGTTGAATTCCTTTCATATACAGGTTTTGCCAATGCTGAATGGCAGAATCTCGTTATGATTGCCGTAGGTATGTTCTTCATCTGGCTTGCCATCAAGAAGGACTTCGAACCTCTTCTTCTCGTGCCTATCGGACTTGGTATCATTCTCGGTAACATCCCTTTCCGTGCTGACGCAGGTCTTGAAATCGGTCTTTACGAGGATCATTCCGTATTGAACATCTTCTATCAGGGCGTTCGCCAAGGCTGGTATCCGCCACTCGTATTCCTTGGAATCGGTGCGATGACAGACTTCTCTGCCTTGATCTCCAACCCAAAGCTTGTGCTCATCGGCGCTGCTGCCCAGTTCGGTATCTTCGGTGCCTACATGGCTGCCCTTGCTCTTGGCTTCGAGCCAAACCAGGCTGCCGGTATCGCCATCATCGGTGGTGCTGACGGTCCTACAGCCATCTTCCTCTCAAGCAAGCTTTGTCCTAACCTCATGGGTGCCATCGCCGTATGTGCCTACTCATACATGGCTCTCGTGCCTGTGATCCAGCCACCTTTGATGCGTCTTCTCACTACTAAGAAGGAGCGCGTCATCAAGATGAAGTCTCCACGCCAGGTGTCACAGACAGAGCGCATCCTCTTCCCTATCATAGGTCTTCTCCTCACTACCTTCATCGTGCCTTCAGGCTTGCCACTTCTCGGTATGCTCTTCTTCGGCAACCTCTTGAAGGAGTCAGGCAAGACAACCCGTCTGGCAAAGACTGCAGGTTCTGCCCTCAACGACGTTATCGTGTCTTTGCTCGGTCTTACGGTAGGTTGCTCTACACAGGCTTCTGAGTTCCTCACAATGAACACGATCTTCATCTTCTTCGTTGGTGCTTGCGCATTCGTTGTAGCTTCTACATCAGGCGTTTGCTTCGTCAAGCTGATGAACATCTTCCTCCCTAAGGACAACCAGATCAACCCTCTCATCGGTAATGCCGGCGTTTCTGCCGTACCTATGAGTGCTCGTATCTCCAACAACCTCGGTCTTGAGTACGACAAGCGCAACTTCCTCCTCATGCACGCTATGGGACCAAACGTAGCAGGTGTGATTGGTTCTGCAGTTGCTGCCGGCGCTCTGCTCGGATTCTTGAGCTAATTAATAATTTATAATTAAACATTGAACTACATCTTTGATTACGGTGCAACGATAGACACACCGGGAAATCATTGGGGAAAAACAATATGGCACGCCTACGAAAGAGCAGGCGTGCCTATTTGTGAAGATACGTTCCGCGACGCCTACGTCTATGCAGAGCGCTATCTTGGCTCCCACGATGTCATTTCCACCACAGACACTTTCCATACCACGCTCTCCGTAAAGCTTCGCCTGCAACTGGAGCACCTCGGACTTTATGAAGACCATCTCCACGCCACCCTTCTGGACGACCTCTACTCCATGACGGTCAGCAACATAGCCACGAGCAAGGCTGTCCTTGAGAAGCTGAAGTCGGAAGGCAACAACCTCGGCGTGGTAAGCAACTTCTATGGCAACATAGAAGCCGTACTGAAGGAGTTCTCCCTACTCCACCTCTTCACGACCGTCGTAGAGTCCGCCACGGAAGGCATCCGCAAGCCCGATCCCCGCCTTCTCGGCCTATGCATGGAACGCATGAAAGCCATTCCTGCCGAGACCATCGTAATAGGCGACCATCTCTCCAAGGACATCCAACCGGCAAAGACCCTCGGCTGCACAGCCGTATGGATAAAGGGAGAGCCATGGAGCGACGAGCACGACAAGCTCGCCAACATCACCCCCGACCGCATCATAACCACCCTCCCCGAACTCCTTGCGTAGTCATAGGAAACGACGACCCATGGCGTCGTTAGGAAGCGCAGATAAACACATGCAATAGTTTAACGGCGCCATGAGGCGTCGTTTCCATTTTCTGCCCTTATTCAGGATTTATTTCGGAAATATTTGGCGGTTAAGAAAGAAAGTGCTAACTTTGCAGCAAAATTCAAACAGTCATGAAATATAAAATCTCAGAAGATGAACCAGGAATAGTTTCAGAACCTACTTCCATCAATTACATAAGCCGTAATCGTCTAATGGACGTATCACGCGGTATCTCAGGTGAAGAACTTCTGAACCGTCTTCGTCCAAGAATAGAAGCACTCTACAAATGAAACGAGTCCTATTCAGTCCTGAGGTAGAAGACGACCTTTACGAGTTGTTCCGAATATTGTATGATCAAGGCTATCTTGGTACATACGAATTACCTACAAAAGAAACTCAAATACCACTTGGTACATTTTCTTTGAGACCTATATCGATTGTTATTTCATTACTTTTATAACGAATAATCATGTGAGCGGACATCTCATCAGATAAGAATTTGTGATTCTTGCTCATATTTCCTATTACGTTCAAATTGCAATAAACATAAAGAAAAATGAAGATAGCCACGACCCTCATATATCTGAGAGCCGTGGCTTTTTGCGTGTTTATTGTAATATTTCAGCAATAAGCTTGGTCGTTAATAAAAATTATAGTAAATTTGCAGCATTAATTACAAAAATCTACCGAACAAATGAAAAACAATAAGATAAAGGCTTTTGTAGAACGCTGGACAGGCAAGGGTTATGAAAAAGGACATAGCCAGATATTTTGGACAGAACTCCTTACCGACGTTCTTGGTGTCGAGACACCTTCAGAAGTCATCTCTTTTGAAGACCAAGTGCATCTTGACCATACAGCCTTTATTGATGCCTATATAAAGAAGACGCATGTGATGATAGAGCAGAAGTCTATAAAGAAAGACCTCAACGACCCTATCAAGCAGTCGGACGGCACTATGCTTAATCCTTTCCAACAAGCAAAGCGTTATGCCCAAGAACTGCCTTACTCTGATCGCCCACGCTGGATAATCACTTGCAACTTCCGCTCTTTCTATATCTACGACATGGAGCATCCGCAGAGCGAGCCTTTCGTCATTCTTCTTGAGAATCTTGAGAAGGAAGCCCACATGCTTCAGTTCATCGTTAAGGATGATGACGTCACTCTCAAGCATGAGATGGAAGTCAGCATACAGGCAGGTGCAATGGTAGGTCGTATCTATGATGCTTTCCTTCGTCAGTTTGGCGATGATATAACCGAAGCAGACCTTCATGCACTCAATGTTCTATGCGTTCGCTTGGTGTTCTGCCTCTATGCCGAGGATGCAGGTATCTTTGGCAAGGACCAGTTCTTCCATTACATGAAGTCGTTCTCTATGGAGAATATGCGTATAGCTCTACGCGATCTTTTCTTGGTTCTTGATACACCAATAGATAAGCGCGACCGATTCCTTGAAGAGAAGCTTGCTGCTTTCCCATACGTCAACGGTTCACTCTTCCGTCAGCAGCCTGGCGAACTGATACCGCCTTTCTCACAGGAGATTGTTGACTGTCTGCTTGATAAGGCAAGCATCGGTTTCGATTGGAGCGACATTTCTCCAACCATCTTCGGAGCCGTATTTGAAAGCACGCTCAATCCTGACACACGCCGCTCAGGAGGCATGCACTATACATCTATTGAGAATATTCATAAGGTCATAGACCCACTATTCATGGACGACCTTAAAGCGGAGTATGACGACATTCGCATTCTTCCTAACGGTAAGCAGCGCGACAAGCGTCTTGAAGCTTTCCAGACAAAGCTCGCCTCTCTGAAGTTCTTTGACCCTGCGTGCGGTTCGGGCAACTTCCTTACTGAGACCTACATCTCCCTTCGCCGTCTTGAGAACAAGGTTATCCTTGAACTTACGCGCGGACAAGGTCTCCTTGGCTTTGATGAAGTAAACCCTATCAAGGTCAATATCCATCAGTTCTATGGCATAGAGATAAACGACTTTGCCGTTACCGTTGCAACTACCGCCCTATGGATAGCCGAGGCACAGATGATGGCAGAGACAGAGAAAATCATTCGCTTTGATAATGACTATCTGCCTCTAAAGTCATACAACAATATCCATGAAGGCAACTCCCTCCGCATACCATGGGAAGAGGTGGTAAGTCCGCAGGAGTTGGATTATATCATTGGTAATCCTCCGTTTGTGGGTGCGCGTTATCAAAGTAAAGAGCAAAAAAGCGATTTGGAATTTGCATGTGTTGACAAAAAGGGTAAAGTAATAGATAAAGTAGGGTTCTTGGATTATGTTGCAGGATGGTATTTTAAAGCCGCTCGATTAATTCAAGAAACAAATATAAAGTGTTCTTTTGTTTCTACTAACTCCATTGTACAAGGAGAACAGGTAGATATACTTTGGAGAAATCTCAAAGAAGAATACGATATAGAAATTCAATATGCCTACAGAACGTTTGTATGGAACAGCGAATCTTCACTCAAAGCACATGTTCATTGTGTAATTGTTGGGTTCTCTTTGCCATCAAACACAATAAAGATATTGTATGACACTTTGGAGGTGCAACGAAAAGTTGAACATATTAACGGCTATCTTATCCCCGCACCCGATTGTTTTATCAAGAGATTATCTAAACCATTATGCAACGTTCCTCAAATTTCCAATGGTAACAGAGCGTATGATGGAAATAACCTTGTAATGACAAAGGCAGAGAAAGACCAACTGCTGCAAGAGAATCCACAAGCAGAACGATTTGTCCTCAAATACTATATGGGAGCAGATTTAATGCAAGGCGATTCGCGTTATGTTTTGTGGTTAAAGGATTGCTCACCTCGAGAATTACGAGAAATGCCGTCTGTAATGAAACGTGTAGCAGCAGTAAAAGAAATGAGGGAAAAGAGTACAAGCGCATCAACGAAGAAAGCTGCAGAAACACCAATGTTATTCCAAACTATATGCCAACCGGATGCAGAGTACCTTGCATTTCCAAGAGTTTCGTCTCAAAGAAGAAAATACATTCCTATGACATTTCTTCAAAGTACGGAGATTTGTGGAGATAAACTGATTATTGTTCCCCTGGCAAGAATGTATCATTTTGGAGTTCTCATGTCTAATGTGCATAATGCATGGATGCGACTTGTTTCGGGGCGTTTAAAATCAGACTACAGTTATTCTTCATCCGTCTATAACAACTTCCCATGGCCTACTCCTACGGATGCTCAGAAGGCGAAGATAGAAGAGACCGCGCAGGCTATCCTTGATGCCCGCGCCCTCTATCCTGACTCTTCCCTCGCTGATCTCTACGACGAAACGACCATGCCACCAGAGCTACGCCGTGCCCACCAACAGAACGACCGCGCCGTAATGGCTGCCTACGGTTTCCCTGTAAAGGACTTCACCGAAAGCGACTGCGTAGCAGAACTATTAAAAATGTATAAGGAACTTACGAAGTGATGAAGAAAAGGGGTATAAGCCCCTATTAAGATAAAATATATGTTTATAATATGGCTAATCTAAATTATAACGAAATCGCGACTCTCAGGCATCATGCTGATGGAAATCAGAACATTAGCATTCCTGAAGGATTAACTTCATCCCAATACTACACAGCTGCACGAAGTCTTAGAGACAAAGGCTTAGTTTTAGCAGGGTTCATAGAAGGTGGAGAACTTGAAGCCATAAAACTAAAACATGAAGGGCAAGCTGTGGTAGATGATATGCGGAGGGATGAGAAAAGAATACTTAGAGGAATACTCTTTGGATATGATCTAACACGTGACCAATATGACCTTCTTGTTTATATAAAGAAGAATGGAACTTCAAAGGGCCACTTTGAACTTATGGACATAGAGTATTGGCGAGAGTATTACGATAACATACCAGCACCTATTGCAGGGAAAGGGCTAATAAAATTCCCTGAAAACGATGATAACTTCATTATTACACATAATGGAAAGCTCGTTTTAGAAGACATCGAAGATGATTTGAACGAAGAACTTGCCAAGATGTATAGGGGATATGCAGGTAATGTAGGAACTCAAGAATCGGGAAGTAAACAGGAAGCTTCAGACGAAAATCACGATAAAGATTTCTCTATAGAAGATGCCGTAAACGAAGCTCCTCAATCTGTATTTAATTGTTTTCTTGGCCATACATTGGAGAAAAGGAAAGAAAATGCCATTGAACTCATGAAAGAACTCGTGGAAGAAAGAAGCAAATATACAGATGGGCAAATGAGAAATAAAAAGAACGATATTCTTGTTTCAGTTCTGAAAAACAACCATAAAAACACAATACATTCACGTCCATCCAAAGAAACATTTACCTTACTTTTAGCTCCTTGCGTAGGAATATCTTGTGGCAAAAGCAATGTAAATGCTTACGGTAACTTTGAGAAAAACCTAAAAAAGATATACCCTATCTTGCGATAATCGAAAAACATTAGAACAGCTTTGCGAGGATTAGGTCGAAGTACATGAGTCGGGTGTGAAGCTCTCCCTCGATATGCTCCAACTGACGATACTTTTTCTCGCTCTGCACATTATTGAAAATAAACTTGAACCCGTTGCGCTGGTAGTAATTCAGCGTAGCGGGATTATTGTATGCGTCAACAAGAAGGTAGCGACAAGCTGTCTTGTTTGATGGCTCTATAAACCAAACCTTGATGAAATTCATCAGTTCCGTGCCAATGCCTTTGCCTTGGTACGCAGCAATTGTCTGCCAGATAAGCCATACTTTTATGAGAAATCTGCGTTAGCCAATATTTTGTTCATTTCCGCGTATGCTGTACCCATATCCACAGAACCGCGCTTGCTCTCATTTTCTGTTGCTGTAGCCACAAATTCCTTTGCTACATTACCTTCCAAAACAGGTATGTTTGAGATTTTCATTGCCATAGTTTTGTTCTTTTTTATGGTGCAAAGGTAGGTGTTTTTGTTTGTTTCTCCAAATTTTTGCCATATAAAAAGATGGTTGAGAGTGATTTGAGAGTGATTTGAGAGTGAATCGATTGAAAAACTTCATTCTTTTTGAATTTTATTCATGTTTGATAACGCGCTATAACTCAAAAAGTTAGAATTATTTCAGAGGTGATTTCTCTCGATTTGCATTGATATTTCTTTCAAACTTCACTCAAAAACAATTACTTTGCAGCGAAAAATAAAATCTTTTACCGTAGTGGTTTTTTTAACCAATGGGAAAGATTTATGATATGTATTTTTGCAGCAAAATATTATTCTTTCAATGCACAAAAGTAAACCTTTTACATGGTTTAGTGCTATTTGTAAGAAAGTAATGTACGCAAGTACTACCCGACAAGTAAGTTGCAAATTACGCGTAGGGGAATGACGGTACTATAAAAGGCAGCTGGAAGCCACTTCGAAAGCTGTCGTACCAAAGTGGCTTACTTTTTAATACCTATATAATATGTCACAGGTATTTGATCAGGCAGGAGCTAATGAACAAACTGCCCCTCGCCTCGTAGGAGAGATCCTGCACAACTATCTTGAGAACAGCAACGACCCGATGGCTGTTGCGTATCGTGAACATTCAGAAAATGCTGAGGGTTGGAAACGCAACACAGACCTCTGCCAGGACGTGAAGACCTTCCTCCGCAGCGACCGTATCGCTGAGCTGGG
>JAZRXS010000096.1:0-17540 GCA_045600325.1 Prevotella sp. | reverse complement strand
CCGTGGAGAGCACAAGACATCCCACTACGCTCTCTGCACAGCCTTCATGGCACTCTCTATGATGATACCAGGACTATTCTCCGGTTGGCTTCAGGAGACTGTCGGCTACAGCATGTTCTTCATCATCGTGATGGCACTCTGTGCAATAACCTTCCTCGTATCCGCTCTCGTGAAGATAGATCCACACTTCGGCAAGAAGGAGTAAGTGAATCCGTGCTTTAGTATTCGTAAAGACGGAAATGTTGTATCTGGTAGTTGCCTACAGGTATTCGAACATGGCGACCCTGATGAGTTTGGTCGCCACTGAGATGACGAACAATCTGCATATTGCCATTGTCATCGTAGTTTACCACTTCGCATTTTGCTAATCCAACTTGCTTCTTTGATGCTGTCTTTTCGTATGTTATCACTACGCCCGAGCCGATAGCAAGATAGTCTTCACTGTCCTGTCTTATTATTATGCATGCCACTTCCGGCCATACGTCAGATTTAGCTTCTGGTTCCCAGCCAAGAGAGTAACTGTGCTTAATGTGGAGCGTTATGCCGTCTGGGGTGATTATGTCTGCCACACGATGGTCGTTGTCCAAGATTACAGCGTCCATGTTGTCCGTTCCTTGATGCTTTAGGATAATCGGTTCTACTTGCCTGAGCAAACGATAGGATGCAGCAAGTGGAGACAATGACGACGCAGATGTGGTAAAAGCGTTCAGTTGGTCGTCTTGAGAGAGATCCATGCCTTTCCAATCATTTGAGGAACGTTCGCTATACAGCGGATAGTCCTCAATGGAGAATGGACAGAAACCCATTGCATCGTGATGGCCAAAGGCATAGAGTGCGCGCATTGCGTCCTGGTCTTCAAGGCGTATTTCGGGAATGAAGAGCGGATTGTTTGGCAGATGGTATTTTGCCGTCCAGTCGCAAAAGCCCTTGTCGTAAAGGTCAAGTCCGAGTACAGCTATGCTCGGTGCTCCACAATGCCAGATGTCTATGAGGTGAGCAAGAGGACCAGCCGAAGGATATTCGCCCGGTTTTCGTCCGCGACTGTTCAATGCTACATTTACATACATAGGGAGATCGTAAACAGCTTTGCCAGCCTTGGCTATTTCCTCAACATATACTGCGAATGTCCATGCCTGGAATATTTCTTCCGCATAGATGTCGTTGCCAAAAAGTTCCGCCCAAGAGCCTTTTGCAGATGATATGCGGAGACGGTCATTATTTAGAATCTTCTTGTTCTTTAGGAGATATGATGTCAGCTGTTCGGGCACTTGGCTCTGGTACATTCTTGTGGCATCTTGGCTGTAGTCGCGTGGTTCATTGATCATACCTATCTCGTTTTCCACCTGTACCATTACGACTGTTTGCTCCTTGTTGTCAACACTCTGTATGTGCTGCATCATCTTACAGAATATTTTCTTGTCGGCTTCCAGTACATTCTTGGAGAGAGAAGAAGCTTCTTCAAGAGGTTTTCTGTTGCGATCGTGAACTCGAGGGAAACGCTTTGTGTCTCGTTTGAACCATTCCGGCACATAACAACTCATGGAGTTCTTCCATGCACCAAACCAAAGCACAACAACCTTCAGGTCGTTCCTGCGCGCTTCAATAATAATGTTGTCCAGTGTAGAGAAGTCGTAAATACCCTCCTGTGGTTCGATCAACTCCCAACTTACAGGGGCAAGAACTGTGTTTAGCCCAAGAGACTTTAGGTATGGGAAGATGCGTTGTATGTCGTCAAGAGTGGAAGCAGAAGAGTTGCCGAGTTCGCCGCCTATCATCAGCATCGGCTTCTCGTTGGCAACTATTCTTGCCCAGTTTCCATGATGCTCAAGTCTTGGCTGTGCCTGGCATAAGAGAGAGATTGCAAAGAATGCAATAGTGTAAAAAATCGTTTTCATCCTTATTTGTTTAGTTATATTCCTTTATAAATTTGCGTGGGCTCATGAAAGTCGTGTGCAATTTACGAAGAATCTGAAATATATTTCATTCCTATTGCGCTTTTTCCGATTTATAATATATATCATGTTGATGTATATTAATTGGTATTTATTAAAAAAACTTAAATTATCAACAATAAATCATTTTTATCTCCCTTTTTCATTGAGAATAATGTGAAAGTTAGTATCTTTGCACGCGTTTTACAAATAAATGACATGATTTTTCCCATTATGAGAAAGAACCATCTATATTCATTACTGATTGTATCGATATCAATCTTGCTCGCTTCTTGCGGCTCTTCCTATACCATCAAGGGCACTACGGACATACCCTTGGCTGACGGACAGAAGTTCTACCTGAACGTCTTTGCTGAGGACGACATGAAGTCTATAGACTCATGCGGAATCGTTCATGGACAATTTCACTTCTCTGGTTCTACAGACACAGTGAAGCTTGCATTCATAATTTCCGACAATCTTCTTATGCCTGTGATATTGGAGGAAGGAGAAATTAGCGCAGACATCAACAGTAAGTCTGGACTTGTGGTCAGCGGCACTCCGCTCAACGACCAGTTCCTTGAGTTCCGCAAGCAGCTTGAGCAAATGGAAGGCGAGTATGCCGACCTTTATAACAAGCAGGCTGATGGCATAAAGAAAGGACTTAATGAAGACTCTCTCAATACTGTTCTCACGAAGGAAGCTCGTGTAATTTTGGAAAAGAGGGAAAAGTACATAAAGGATTACATCAAGCAGAACATGGACAATCCGCTTGGAGTGGCAGCCTTTGAGTACATCACAACACTTCAGATCATTCAAGGTGCTCCACCACAGCTTACTCCAATGATTGATGAAATCATCAGCCTTGCAAGTGAAGACTTCAAGAATGATCCATACGTGAAGTCTTATATCAGCCAGGCGAAAGTAGTGGAAGGTATTCTCAACGGCACAATTGAACAGCCAGGGGTAGCCAACGCGCCACAAGCTCAAGGTCAGCAACCACAAACAGACCAGCAGACGCAAGTGGAACAGCAATCTCTTCCTGCTGAACAACAGCCACAAGAGTCACAGTCTGAGGATGATGATCAGGAACTTCAGGAGCTCCAAGGCATTATTCCTACGCCAAAGGATTTGGCAAAACCTTCACAAACTGATACTGAGAAGAAATAAACAGATAATTCAATTCACATGAATCATTGTATAAAGAATGGAAATATCGTCAGCGAAGACAATGTCTTTGTTGGCGATATTTTGGTTATTGACGACAAGATTTCCGTCATTAGCGAAACACCTATAGAGAATCTTCCTGAAGGAACTGTGACAATTGACGCCACAGATTGTTATGTACTTCCTGGCATCATAGACACTCATGTTCACTTCCGCGAGCCTGGTCTTACACACAAAGCAGACATCGAGAGTGAGAGCCGTGCGGCAGCCTTCGGTGGAGTTACTTCATACTTCGACATGCCAAACTGCAAGCCGCAGACAACGGACATCGAAACGCTCCAAGAAAAGCAGAGGCTTGCTGCCGAGAAAAGCCACGTGAACTACGCTTTCTTCTTCGGAGCAACAACAGAAAACGCTCATCTCTTTGCAGACATTGACAAGCGTACGACTCCTGGAGTAAAGCTCTTCATGGGCAGTTCTACAGGCAACATGCTCGTTGACGGTGTTGAGACCTTGGCAAGTGTCTTTGAGACAGCGACAAAGAACAACCTCATAGTAATGGCTCATTGCGAGGCAAACGACATCATACAAGAGCAGACAAAGGAAGTAAAGAAGCTTTATGGCGAAGATGCTGATGTATCATTGCATCCAATGATTCGCAACAGGGAGGCTTGCAAGAAGTCTTCTCTCAAAGCCATTGCACTTGCCAAGGAATTTGGCGCACGCCTCCACATAGCCCATATCTCGACAAAGGAAGAAGCTTTGCTGTTCACGGAGGCAGCAAAAGAACTCAATTTGCCTATTACTTTCGAAGCTTGTCTGCCACATATTGTATTTAATGATAGCGACTACGCCAGTCGTGGCACTCGCATAAAGTGCAATCCTGCCGTGAAGACAGCAGAAGATCAGGAAGCAATAATCTCTGCCATAAAGTCGGGCAAGATAGCAACAATTGCCACAGACCATGCTCCTCACACTTGGGAAGAGAAGCAAGGCGGCTGCCTGACAGCCACTTCCGGCATGCCAATGTTGCAATTCTCACTCATCTCCATGCTTGAGCTTTTCACGGACAAGGATAATTTAAACATCACAAACGAAGACATTATGACTATCTCTCGCCAAATGTCAGCAAATCCGGCAAAGCTATTCGGCATTGAAGGACGTGGTGAACTGAAGGAAGGTTACAAGGCAGACATTGCTATCGTTAAGAAGACAGCAGAACCTTGGACGCTCACAAAGGCTGATATCCAGAGCAAATGCGGCTGGAGTCCACTCGAAGGCGATCAGTTCCATTGGAAAGTAGCCCACACTTTCTGCAACGGAAACCACATTCTCAACGAAGGAACTTTTGACAACAGTTCACAAGGAGAGCAGATTCTTTTTAAGCAGTAAATTTGCATCATGTATAGAATAACCCTTATAATCATTGCGATGATTTCTGCATTCTGTATTCAAGATCAGGCATTTTCGCAGCCACGCAATCAGACTTATTTCCCTGAGGGCGAGGATTTTGTGTGCATAAACGGCTCAAACCGCTTCACTCGCCCACTCTACGGCACAAACACAGCTTGGCGCTTGGAGACATCAGACATGCCAATTTTCGCTTCTTACAATAAGCCGAAGTCGTACAACATCTCATTTTTTGCCAAAGGTCTTCCGCTTGATTCCGTAGCTTTCTGCGAGGCACGATACACTGCTGGTAAGCGCACCTACAAGGTTTATGACGAGCGCATCGGCAATGACACTCTGTACATAACAGCCATTCCTCTTGCCGACAAAGAAGGTGCAATCTTCCGCTTCACGTCTTCCTTCAAGCGTGACATCGTCTGTAAGCAATTTACCATCCGCGAGAAGAAACTCAATCGTGCTGGAGATATGGGTGCCGACAAGAAGGATTCTTTCGAGCCGAACGAGCTTGTAAAGGAAGTGGCAGTAAACAGCACTTTCCTCCTTTTTGAAGACAATGAGATAAAGCAATGCAATGAATCAGAGGGGCTTGCGCTATTAGAACAGGCTGAAGCTCAGCGTCAAAAGATAGCTGGCTCAATGAAGATCGTCACTCCTGACCCTTACATCAACACTCTCGGTGGCGCTCTTGCCATGGCTGCAGATGGCTGTTGGGATGAGACAACAGGCGTTTGGCAACACGGAGCTAACGGATGGAGAATGCCGCTAAACGGTTGGCGAGCCGGTTATATGGGCGACTGCCTCGGTTGGACAGACAGAGCTCGCACGCATTTCGACAATTATGCTGCATCACAGGTAACGGATGTTCCCCCAACAATTCCTCATCCTGCGCAAGACTCTACGGTAAACCTTGCGCGTGCTGCAAAGAAATGGGGAACTCAGATGTACTCAAACGGTTATATTTGTCGCAATCCGCAGCAGAACAACAAGATGCACCACTACGATATGAACCTTGTTTATATCGACGAACTCCTCTGGCACATTCTTTGGACTGGCGATCTTGACTATGCTCGCAAGGTTTTCCCGGTAATACAACGTCATCTTGAATGGGAAAAGCGCAACTTCGACCCAGACAACGACGGACTCTACGACGCTTATTGCTGCATCTGGGCAAGTGATGCGCTATATTATAACTCAGGTGCCGTAACACACTCTTCTGCCTATAACTACCGCGCAAACAAGATTGCTGCACAGATAGCAGAGAAACTCGGCTTCGACGCAAAGCCGTACAAGGAAGAAGCCACAAAGATAAAGGCTGCTATAAGCGCCCGCCTATGGCTTAAGGACGAAGGTGTCTGGGCAGAGTTCCAAGACTTTATGGGCGAAAAACGTCTCCATACTTCGCCAGCACTTTGGACTATCTATCATGCCATAGACTCTGATGTCAGCACACCAGAGCAATACTACCAGGCTACAAAATGGATTGACCAGAACATCCCTCACATACCAATTGAAATCTCCTCTTCAAAAGGAAATGCAACCCCAGTTCCCGAAGCGTTTTCATCGCAAGCAGCCCCCGTTCCCGAAGTGTCAACTTCGGGCAAAACCGAATCCCTCCACACCCTCGCCACCACCAACTGGCTCCCATACTCTTGGAGCATAAACAACGTTGCAGCTGCGGAGGTTTACCACACTACCCTCGCCTACTGGCAAGCTGGTCGTGCCGATGATGCTTTCCTCTTGTTCAAGGCGAATGTCATGGATGGAATGTATCTTGGTGGTTGTCCTGGCAATTTCGGCCAAATCAGTTTCTACGACCGTGCTCGTGGCGAATGCTACCGCGACTTCTCTGACTGTGTCGGCATTGCTTCTCGTGCCATTGTGCAAGGTCTTTTCGGCATTTATCCAAACATGCTCGACAACGAGATAACCGTAATCCCTGGCTTCCCTTCCGATTGGAAGCACGCCGAGCTTCACACATCTTATATAGATTATGTCTATGACGTTGTTGACGGCAAAACAAAGGTTAGCGTGACAACGAAGTTCGCTTCAAATCCGAAGATTATAGTAAAAGAGCCTTTCGCTCCATCCTCATCAGCCTCCGTTCCCGAAGCAACCGCTTCGGTTTCTGCCATTGCTCCCGAAGCAACCACTTCGTTCAAATCCCGTCCTAACTACTGCACTCAGCTCCCTGCAGCCCTCTCTTCAAAGCCATCAAAGGCTGTGGATCTTTCCAAGCATTTCAACGCAAAGGTTGAGGATATTTTCCAGAATGAATACCTTACCCCTCGCTCTCCTTACACTACTCTTGAACTTCCAAAGCAAGGTATTGGCGACTGGTGCAGCACAAAGGAAACGGCAGACATAAAGTGCTCTGAGCCTATTGTTTACACTTCCCTTTGGGACAACTACCCGAACTCCGTGACCATTCCGCTCAAGGGAAAGGCAGAAGGTGTTCTCCTTGAACTTGCCGGCTCTACAAATCACATGCAATGTCACATAGACAACGCCGACATTACCGTCACTTACACCGACGGAACGACTGAAGTTTTGCCTATCAGAAATCCGGACAACTTCGCTCCGATAGAGCAAGATTTCTACACAGACGGTCGCGCATTCAAGATTGATACTCCGCGCCCATTCCGCAGACAGTTCACGACGGGCAAACACTTCCGTACAATAGAGGAACTTGGTGGCGGCGCAGAACCACCTCTCGGCACTCTCATGGACGAGCGTTTTACTGCAAATTCGCAAAACTCAGAAATTGCTCGTTTCAACAATCGTCGTATAGACGGTGGCGCTTCCGTAATTCTCTATCTTCCGCTAAACAAGCAGAAGAAGCTTAAATCCTTACGTCTAACAACTCATTCCAACGATGTCGTTATCGGTTTGATGAGTGCCAAGCTATATTAAAATATGCAAGAAGCCTTAACTCTCTCCCAACTCAATACCCTCGTAAAGAAAGCTATTGAGCAGAACATGGACTATGCTTACTGGGTACAAGCTGAGATAGCCAATATCAGCGTAAAGGGACATTGCTATATGGAACTCGTGGAAAACGACGAGCATTGGAACACGCCAATAGCTAAGGCTAAGGCTAACATTTGGGCAAACCAGTGGTCATACATCTCGAATAATTTCAGGCTTGTTGCCGGCACTTCACTGGCAAGAGGAATGAAGGTTCTGCTTCAAGTACGTCCAACATTCCACGAAAATTACGGCTTTGCATGGAACGTCATCAACATTGACCCGACATTCACTATTGGCGACATGCAGAGAAAGCGCGAGGAAATAATAAGAAAGCTTAAGGAAGAAGGCATTTACGACCTGCAAAAGGAACTTCCCTTCTCTGCTTTCACGAAGAATATTGCTGTGATTTCTGCCGAAGGCGCAGCCGGTTATGGCGATTTCTGCCGACAGCTTCATGACAATCCCGCAGGCTTCGCTTTCCAGACGGAGCTGTTCCATGCGGTTATGCAAGGCGAGAATGTTGAGCAGAGTGTTATAGCTGCCCTCAACAGAATCTTCGAACGTCAAGCGGAATTTGATTGCGTGGTAATTATCCGTGGCGGTGGAGCAACTTCCGACCTCACGGGTTTCGACTCGCTTCTTCTTGCTGAAAACGTGGCGCAATTCCCTTTGCCTATCATTACCGGTATCGGTCATGAGAGAGACAACTGCGTACTTGATCTCATTTCCCACATTCGTGTGAAGACGCCAACTGCCGCCGCCGTTCTTCTGATAGAGAATCTGCAAGCCACTCTCGACATTGTAAATTCGGCTAAGGAACGAATTGAGCAAACAGCACTGCTAAAGATTCAGAATGAAAAGATGCGGATTAACACCTACTCAGAGAAACTCCCTGCACTATTCTCCGTTGTAAAGGCTAATGAGGCTGCCAAGCTTGACATTATTTACAACCGCTGCACAACAGCCGTTTCAAAGACATTGGAAACGGAAAAGCACCGACTTCAGCTAATGTCACAAAAGCTTCAGTCCCTCAATCCGGAACTTCTTCTTGCACGTGGCTACTCCATGACATTCAGCAATGGCAGACTTGTCACCAACGCCAACCAAGTTAACGAAGGCGATGTCATTACGACCAAACTGAAAGACGGAGTTATCACATCGAAAACTTTCTAACATCCCTCTTGATCACCTTTATATCACCAAGCTTCAAGAGGCTATTTCCTTCAGCGGCATCAAGTATTGCCTTTTGTTCCTTTTGCAGATAGATAGGCGCATCCTTTGAAAGAGGCAGAATGCGAAGTTCCACTTTCTTTCCTTGTAGGTCAGACAAGCGGACAAACATCGGCTTCCCATTCCAGAAATTGTCGGCAACAAGATGACCGTCGGCATAGACACGAGCGCAGTCTCCCTCGTAGTTTATTTGAAGGAAACTGTCAGTAGCACTGACGGCAGTCAGCGATTTCAAGTCAATTTCCCAAACGGCAGCATCGTTGAAATCCTCGTTTGTCGGCATTTCTGCCACCTTCTGGCTACCCATTGTTATTGTTCTGAGAGCGCCTGCCTCCTTGGTCTTGCTGAATTCAACATCAATATCATTCGTTTCATTCCAACTTTCCACAACCACTTCGCCGTTATTGTCATAGATAATATCGGAAAGAGTCTCGGCAAATGCCACTCCATCGTTTGTCTTGAAAGCCCTTAGAGCCTTTTGTTCTGAAAGTACATAGACGCAGATGTCCTTGATTTTCAGTTCTTTGTCAAGCTTTGCCGCATACTTCTTGCCATCAACCCACACAATCGGTTTTTTGCCCTTGATAGGATAAAGGTAGAGCGTGTTGCCAATCTTGCAGAAAGGTTGCGCGTCAGCAGTTACCTTATGACCATGGAAAGGCATTTCTACAGGTCGTACATAGCACGTGCCTTCTTCGTTGATAATACGCACATAATCATTGTAGAACTCAAAGCAACCGCGGCGAGCATAATGATCAGACAGCGTGTCAACATCCATCGTGGAGATTTCCTCGCCCCAATCAGCAAGAAACTGATGGAGAAGACGAAGCTGATGGAAAGAATTCTTGTTTGGCTGACCCACCTCACCCAGTGGACACTGGAAGTCGTATGACATGTAAGGCATGTCGTTGTAGTTGGTCACGGCTGTCTTTTGCGTCTCAGCCATTGTCTGTGGATGTCCGTCTATTTCGCATTGAGGGTTCGTTCCACCGTGGTACATATAGTAGCCCAGAAGGTTTGAGCCGCTGCCAAGTTTGCAGATTGCAAGCGGTAGAGCCTCGTTTCCGGACATGTTTATTCTGCGATGGTAGGAAGGCATCATGCCGCCTCCAAGTTCGCAAGTGAGGTAAGGATATTGCAAGTCCTTGGCATCCATCTTCGTGTCTTGGTTGATGCCGAAAGTTTCCGTGGCAATAACCGCAGACACACGCGTATCTTTCATCACGAAAGCTTTCTTGTAGTCGCCAGGCATATCAGTGAGAACCCTGTCCCAGAATCCGTCAGCATAGTCGCCGTAGAGTGGCAGAAGCTGCCCGAACTCCTCCTTTCCATTGAGTTTAGGCCATCCAGTGCGAGTGTAGAAAGGCACGTCGAAACCGATGTTGACAGCCATTTCCTTCAGCGTCATGTAGTAAGCCCACGGACCACGACATTCATTCTCTATCTGCACGCCTACGACAGTGCCTCCATTCTTCCAAAGCATATCACACGCCTGCGCATAGATATTGCTGTAAAGACGCTGCGTAGCTGCCATGAAACCAGGTGCGAGTGAACGCGACTTGTATTGCTTTGGGTCATTTTTTGCCTTGTCTGTCAGCCATTCCGGAATACCTCCTTGATAGACCTCGCCATGGCAGAAAGGACCTATTCGCAAGACTACCGGCATACTTGCATCACGGCAAGTTTCAAGAAACTTGTGCAGATTCCTGTTTCCACTCCAATCCCACTTGCCCTCTTCCGCTTCATGATGGTTCCAGAAGCAGTAGGTAGAGATCACGGTTATGCCTCCAGCCTTCATCTTTTGGATTTCGCGGAGCCAATCACTCTCCGGCACGCGAGCATAGTGTATCTCGCCCATAACGTCAAGTCTGTGCTTGCCGTTTACGATAAAGCCGTATCTGTCCACCTCAAAAGTATCGCCTTTCGGGTTTGTCTTTGTGCCAAACGTGAAAGTATCAGCTGTTTGGGCAGACGCCGCAAAGGCTGTTGCCGCAAGAAGGAAGGAAAAAAGTAATCTCATCTTTATGATTTGTTTTTAGTATTATCGGGTGCAAAAATACGAAATATTTTTCAAACAAATAAACAAATCAAGGATAAACTCACCATTACTGATTAAACTTATGTTTATAATTATAGAGAGTGAGTAGATTTTTTGATTGATTGATAGGTATGGAGTAATGTCCAGATGAAACCTATCAATCAATCAAAAATTGTGAGTACATCACAGGTTAGGTGTGACTAATCGATGATGTCGTAGCCGAGGTATGGAACGAGAGCCTTTGGCACGCGGATGCCTTCCGGAGTCTGGTTGTTCTCGAGGAGTGTAGCCACGATGCGTGGGAGGGCGAGGGCTGAGCCATTGAGGGTATGGCAGAGCTCAGGCTTCTTTGAGCCTTCCTTGCGATAACGGCACTTGAGGCGGTTTGCCTGGTATGTGTCGAAGTTTGATACTGAAGAAACCTCAAGCCAGCGGCCCTGTGCCTCTGAGTAAACCTCGAAGTCGTAGCAGATGGCAGATGTGAAGCTCTGGTCGCCACCGCAAAGGAGAAGAATACGGTAAGGGAGTTCAAGCTTCTGGAGAAGACCTTCTACGTGAGCAAGCATCTCCTTGTGGCTCTCCTGAGAGTGCTCTGGAGTATCGATGCGAACGATTTCAATCTTAGAGAACTCGTGGAGACGGTTCAAACCGCGAACGTCCTTGCCGTATGAACCAGCCTCACGACGGAAACACTGAGTGTAAGCGCAGTTCTTGATAGGAAGATCCTTCTCGTCGAGGATAACATCGCGATAGATGTTTGTTACTGGAACCTCAGCTGTTGGGATGAGATAGAAGTCATCAAGCTCGCAGTGATACATCTGACCTTCCTTGTCTGGGAGCTGACCTGTGCCATAACCTGAAGCAGCATTGACAACTGTTGGTGGCATGATCTCTGTGTAGCCAGCCTTGTTTGCCTCAGCGAGGAAGAAGTTGATAAGTGCGCGCTGGAGCTGAGCGCCCTTGCCTGTGTAAACAGGGAAACCGGCACCAGTGATCTTAACGCCGAGGTCGAAGTCTATGAGGTTGTATTTCTTTGCGAGTTCCCAGTGAGGAAGTTTTGCTTCTGCATTGTCAGGAATGGCAGTCCAATTGCCTACAGTATCGTTTTCGTCACATTCCTTGAGGGAAGACTTCACTACGCGGTTGTCCTCAGCAGCAGAGCCTTCTGGTACGTTGTCGTAAGGGATGTTAGGAATCTGGCAAAGAGCTGTTGTAAGGTCCTTCTCTGCCTGATCCTGCTTCTCCTGAAGTTCCTTAGCAGCTTCCTTGAGGGCAGCAACCTTAGCCTTTGTAGCTTCAGCTTCTTCTTTCTGGCCGTTCTTCATGAGCATACCAATCTGCTTAGCAAGCTGGTTAGCCTCCTGCTTGTTAGCATCAAGAGACTGCTGAGCCTCACGACGTTGGCGGTCGATGGCCTGAACATTTTCGATAGCTTCCTTAGCACCCTTGAAGTGCTTCTTTTCAAGACCGGCAATGACGCGGTCTGTTTCTTCGTTGATTTGTTTTAGTGTAAGCATATTTTTGTTTTTTCGTTATTTTCGTTTTTGTCGGTAATATCGGTATATTTCGTAATATGTCGGTATATATCGGTAAATGTCGGTATATTTCGTTATATATCGAAAGTTTGATTAGCTTTTACCTCTCCTTTATCAAGCCGTGGCGATAAGCGTAGAGAAGGGTTTTGAGGTCTTCTATCTGCTGCTTGAGTTCCTGACCAAGGTCGGTGTCGGCTACGAGAAGTCGCTTGCCAGACATTTCCACGATTTGCCTCATCGACTTGATGTCTGTTCCGCGTGCCACGGCGTCTTCCGTTGATGTGAAAGCTTCGTGCTGAACGAGTTCGAAGCCGCGGGAGTGATAAACGAGAGTGTAGCCGGCAATGCCTGTTTCCTTGTGGTAAGGCTCAGAGAAACCGCCATCGATGACCATCAGCATTCCGTCAGCCTTGACTGGATTCTCGCCTTTGTTGACATGAACTGGTACATGGCCGTTGATGATGTGGCGATTCTTACCTGTGACGCCGAAAGCATCAAGGATGTTTATGCAGACTTCCTTATTGTTGCGGAGCGTGAAGTAATGGCCCTTGTCTTCCTTCCAGGTGTCCTTGTCGTTGATGAAATAACGCTCGAAGGTAGCCATCTTGCTCTTGTTGAACAAGGTGGAATCCTTGCCGCACCAAAGGTAGAGGAAGTAGTCAATGTAGTTTTCCTTGACAGTCTTTGGGGTGTCGTTGGTGAAAGCTGCACGAATAATCATTCCCGTCTGGTGTAGAAGTTCCTTGCCTACGTATGACTTTCCGTCAGGGAGCAAAACTTCCTTCAAAGAACCGTCTGCATTCAAAGGAATGGCGGCGTGGTAAAGGAGGTTGTTGTTGAAGATGCTGTACATGCAACCGTGGGAGAGAATCATTCGCGTGTGCTTCTGGAGCTTCTCGCAAACGCGGAAAGAGTGGTGGAGACTCTTCATGAGAGCCTTCTCCTCCTTCGTGAGAGCCGTTGGATTAGCGGGATCAATGGTTGGGAAATTGAACGAGTTCATCGCATATTCCTTGCCATCAATAGTGCAGGTCTGCTTCTCGAAGTTGAGAGCCGAAAGAAGGTCGCGATCTGCCATTTCCCATTCCGGATGGCGAGCGGCAATCTGTGCTTCTACCTTGAACTGGATGATGCTTATTGCCTTGTGCATCATGGCTGTAAGACGGACAGTCTTTTCGTCAAACTGCGCCTTCTTCTTATCATCAGTGATTGGCATGAATTCCGTGCAGGGATCGTCACCGTAAGTCTCGAGAGCGAAGGTGGCAAGTGGCACAAGGTTTATTCCATAGCCGTCCTCGAGAGTGATGAGGTTGGCATAACGCAGAGAGAGTCTTATAACATTACATATACAAGCGTCATTTCCGGCAGAAGCTCCCATCCAGAGAATGTCGTGATTTCCCCACTGGATGTCCCAATTATGGTATTGCTTGAGGTAGTCAAGAATGAGATGTGCGCCGGAGCCACGATCGAAGATGTCACCAAGAATGTGGAGCGAATCGATGGAAAGTCGCTGGATGACATTTGCCATGGCGATGATGAAATCAGATGCGCGACCAGTGGAAATGATCGTGTCGATGATCATGTTCACGTATGCGGTCTTGTCAGCGTCATTCGTGCGCTCATGGAGAAGTTCCTGTATGATGTAGGAGAAATCTGCAGGAAGTGACTTGCGAACCTTGGAACGCGTGTATTTGCTGGATACTTCAATGAGGACTTTCACGAGCTGATGCAATGTGACATGACACCAATCGTCGAAGTCTTTCTCTTCGGAACGAATGATTTCAAGCTTTTCCGCAGGGTAATAGATCAGCGTGCAAAGCTCTCGCTTCTCTGCTTCGCGTAGTGTGTTTCCGAAAATCTCGTTAACCTTTCGCTTGATATTGCCCGACGCATTCTTCAGAACGTGCATGAAAGCCTGATGCTCTCCGTGGAGATCGGCGAGGAAATGCTCCGTGCCTTTAGGCAAGTTGAGTATGGCACTGAGGTTGATGATCTCAGTGCTGGCAGCGGCAACCGTCGGAAACGAGCGGGCAAGCAGCTGCATATAGCGCATATCGGTTTCGATTCTTTCTTTCATTAAGCCTGTATCTGCCAGAGCAGAAGTTTGTCTTTTATCTTTTGTGTTATCTTGTCGTCTATCGGCTCCATAGGCATGAAGCCTTCCTCCAGATCGTAATAGTCTTTCAGAAGCTGCATGATTCGCGCCGTGTCATGAAAAGCACCGAGACGGAGAAGGAGCGTGTTGAGTGTATCTTCGTCATAATCAAGGGTTTTGAGCGCCTTGTAGAGTTCTATGAGATGACGCTGCGAAACAGTATTGTGAACGATTTCGTATTTTACGTTCAGCAGATACTTTGCCATGAGAAGTTCGTTCTCCGTAGCGGCTTCCTCCTTTCCGAAAGATGCTATGTCTGACTTGCGGGAAAGTGACTTCAACGAGAAGAGGGAATCGACATTCTTCTTTGTGTTATAGACGTAGTGCGGCGTATTTTCCGCAAACTCGCTTGCTCCCTTTGGAAGGAATGGCATCAGTAGTTTCAGTGTTCCTTCGTATTGGGCATGAAGAATTATTCGCTCGTAAGACTCGTTCATCTCGTCTTCGTTGACAGGAACAATCTCGTTGCGCTTCTGCATGACTGCTTCCCTGAGCAGGTAAGATTCCTTTCGCCTTTCTTCCTCCGTCATGAAGAGGTAAGGGTTGCTGTTGGAGAGTGAGATGCAGAGATTGGTGTATTCCGAGTGCATCTTCTCCTTGGAAATTTCGTTTGTGAGGAGAGCGTTCTGTATGCAGAAGATGTGGGGATTTGCCTGAATGTTGGTCTCCTGTGGCGAATCTGTCAGTATGACATCTGCTTTCTCAATGATTTTCTGCTGGTAGGCAATGTTCTGAAGGTAACGCTTTACCTTGTTTGTGTTGTGCCAAGGCATGAGTTGCTTGTGGGTGGAAAGTATGAGCGGACGCTTGTAGTACTTCTCGTTCCAGTCAACAATGCCTGACATTACTTGCGACCAGCAGCTATGTATGTTTATGATGTCTGGATTTACCTCATCCATCACTTTCAGGAAACGACGCTTGTTGCGCCATTTCATCCAAGTGAAATAAGATAAATAATGCACCGTCACGCCTTCCACCTCGACTTTCTCGTCCGGCTTTGGCATGAGAAGGTGTATCTCGTTCTCCTCTTCGCCTTCGCTTGCAAGGAGTTCAAAATACTCCTTTGGAAGACGAATAGGATGAAAACAATCTATGTAGTGGAGAATCTTCAATGTTTTGTGGTCTTGTGTTTCAAGAAATCTTGTGGTTCAAGTTATTGCTATGAAAACGTTTCACTGTAATTATTTGTAAGTGAATTTGTGGCTTATGAATTCCGTCTTGTCAGCCTTGAAATATTTGATCATGTAAATGATGTGAAGCCATAGGATGTACAACTCCATCGGTGTTACCACCTTTGTCTTCAAGTCAACACGGAATCTCTTGAGGCTTTTCTTTGCCAACATCTCACGTATGAGCAATCCGAGTGGCAAAGAAGCCAGGGAAATTGCCGCCGCTATCCAATGGGAGGTGCAAAGAGCATAGACTTCCATGGCAAAGACAACGGGGAAAGAGAGATGAAGGACGGCTTGATCCAATGCCACAAACATTCTGTGCTGCCACTTTCGCTCCAAGTGTTTTCGGGTTTCCTGGAAGCAGCGATGGTAGAGGTCGAACTCATGTTCTGAATACTTGTCGCGTGCGCACCAGCTGTCGGGGTGTGTTTCCACTGCCACATTCTCTTTCTGTGCGAATGCGTTGACAAGGAACTCGTACTCACCGAAAGTGTATTTGAGATTGCCAGAGTAGCCTTTCTGCTTCATGAACATTGACTTTCGGAACATCATGTTTCCACCGGCTGTACTGTAAGCAATGCCCTTCTCAGCGTGGTACATGTTGTAAAGTTGCCACAGATGACGCTCAAATCGCTGGAAATCGTCTAAGCGTTGCTCCTTCTTGCTCATAATCGGCTTGCGGTAAGTGGTGACTGGCGAATCCACACTTCCTACGGTGAACTTCTCTTTTGCTATTGTCGTGTAGCCGAGAACGATGTCTTTTCCGTAGCAGTTGCGAGCCATCATGCTGAGCCAGAACTGACTCATCGGCTCTGTATGGCCATCTGTGAGCAGCACCCACTCGAAGTTTGCTGCCTTTACGCCGAGCGTTACGGCAAGTTTCTGCTTTCCCATATAGTGGGAAGAGTCAGGAACGAAGGTTACCTTAAGCCTGTGACGGTTAGGAAGATTCTCAATCTGATACTTGAAAGCGTCTTCCTTGACCTTCTCGTTGTCAACAATGAATATTACCTCATAATCGCCTTCGTACTCCTGATTCAAGATTGAGGCTATCTTCAGAAGAGCAAGGTCAGGATCGTCGAAGGCAGAAACGATGACACTTACAGCCGGCAACTTGATGCCTTCTGTACCATTGAAAGGTTTTGCCTTGCGCAATTTCCTGAAATATGCAGAGCATAGCGGTAGTAAGATTACTATCGCTACGCTTGCTATTGTGAGGTATATGCTTGTTGAATCAAACATTATTTAAGTATTAAGTATAAAGTTTGAAGTATAAAGTATGATTACTTTTTTCTGCGAGCCTTCAGCTTTTAGCCTTTAGCCTCGAAGCTTGCTTCGAACTATAGCTCATCGGATGTCCAACCCTTCGGAAGATCGCGGCAGTTGTAGCGTGAAGCCATGATCTCGCCGTAAGCTCCAGCAGAACGAAGAGCGATAAGGTCGTGACGCTTGGCCTTGTTGACCATGATGTTCTTTCCGAATACATCGCTTGATTCGCAGATAGGACCTACAACGTCGTAAGCTTCTTCTACTTCCGTACTTGAGATGTTTTCTATCTTGTGGTAAGCGTCATAGAGGGCAGGGCGGATGAGGTCTGTCATACCAGCGTCAACGATAAGGAACTTCTTTGCTACGCCTTCCTTAATATATAATGTACGCGTAATAAGAGATCCCATCTGTGCAACAACAGCGCGACCGAGCTCAAAGTGAAGTGTCTGACCTTCACGAAGTTTCAAGTTTTCTGCGTATGTAGCGAAGAAATCCTTGAAGTTTGGAATCGGATTCTCATCTGGGTTCTGATAGTCGATACCCAAACCACCACCAACATTTATGCTTTCCACCTTTATTCCTTCTGCTTCAAGCTGATCCTGGAGTTCGTTGATACGAGCGCAAAGTGCCTTGAAGTCGTCCATCTCAAGAATCTGCGAACCGATG
>JAZRXS010000095.1:0-7278 GCA_045600325.1 Prevotella sp. | reverse complement strand
CTGGTGAGTAGTAACGAGGTTCTCTGATGTCATCACCTCGTCGATAAGACGATCCTGATGCTGCTCGAAGCGGAGGTCACGGTTTGTAACGATACCTACGAGATGGCTTTCGTCATCAACAACAGGAATACCGCCGATGTGATACTCTGCCATCATTGCGAGAGCATCGCCTACAGTCTTGCCGCGACGGATAGTCACTGGGTCGTAGATCATACCGTTCTCGGCACGCTTCACGATAGACACCTGGCGAGCCTGTTCCTCGATGGACATGTTCTTGTGGATAACACCGATACCGCCTTCACGAGCGATGGCTATTGCCATGGCAGACTCTGTAACAGTGTCCATGGCAGCCGTAACGAATGGAATGTTCAGGTCAATGTTGCGAGAGAACTTTGTTGACAACTCGACAGTGCGTGGAAGCACTTCTGAATACGCAGGGATAAGGAGGACATCGTCGTATGTGAGACCGTCCATCACGATTTTATCTTCTACAAATGATGACATAGTATATAATTTTTTATTCGTTATTCGTTTTAAGTATATTTGGGCGCAAAGTTACTATTTTTTGGGCTAAACAAAGAAAAAAGACCTGATTTTCAACTGAAAACCAAGTCTTTTTCAAGAATTTTAAACCTTTTTAAATGTATCAAATGGTATTTGCACCATTTTTATCCGTTATTTTACACAAAAACTTCCGAAGTTTTTAAATTATCTTCCGTAGTTTTTACCCAAAACTTCAGTACTTTTTGCAGCCATTTCTAACGCTCACATTATCAAGCGGTTATAGAAAGCGTTTACTTGTCTTTATAATGTCCTTCTATCTCAAGTACCAACACCTCAACAACATCATCATAAATGTCATAAATGATACGGTCATGGGCAGTGATATGGCGAGAATAGGTTATCTCTTTGCCACCCTTCAATGCTTCTGGATGCCCTGTACCGGTACGTGGATGTTCACTCAATTCAAGGAATACAGCATTTGCTTTCTTTAGCAGCTGCGGATTGGACTTCTTCCATTTTTTCAGCACCTTCTCTGCTGCTTTCTCCAACTTGATAGTATAACTCATAAAGAATCAAAAAAAGCGTTTATTTCTTCTTTGGTATTCAAGACGGTACAGTTTCCTTCACGAATCTCCTGACGTGCCTTATCCAAGCGATCAAGAAGTTCTGGCGAAGCTTCCCAACCGTTTTCCTCTATAGCTGGAGTTGTGGTTTGCTCCACTATGCTCGGCATAGATAGCAGAAGATTGAAGAACCCATTCATCTGCGCCTTTAGTGCCTCTATGTTGATATGCTTTGATTCTGGCACCTCAAATGTCATATTTACGGTACACATAATTCTCTGATTTATTGTTTATTATGGCTGCAAAATTACGAATAAGTAAGTGAAAAAACAAAATAATTTTTTGATTTTTTTCCAAACGAGAGTAATATTATTGTATAAATCTCCCAACCGTACACACGAAATCATCGCCTTCCGTCACTTCAAAATCCACGGTTTCGCGATCCAGAACGGTCTTCAGGTCGCTGCGGATGCCCTCGCCTGTGAGCTTCAGGAGGGCTTCTTTCTTGGTCCATAGGCGGATGAATGCGCGGGCTTTGTCATCGTTTGCTTCTATCTCCTGCAGCTCTGCATCATTCATCGTATGGCGGGCAAGCTGGGCGTTGTAGCTCCTTACTCTCTCAATATCTACGCCAACAGGTTCATCGCCAATAACACACGCCACTGCCGACTTGCAATGACTGAGGTTGAAGTGTATCTCGGGATGGTCCTTGAGCATCGGTTTACCGCCCTCCAGTTCAATGAGTTCCGGATTCTCCTCAATGCCATAAACCTCCTTCAGCGCACGCTTCAATAGCAAATAAGCAAGGACGCACTCACGCTGCCCCTGCTCATGCTTGAACCTCAACGCCTTCTCCCTGCGGGAAGCAGAGATTCCCCCCAAAGCCTCCTGGAGGTTGAAGTTGTGTATGTCGTTGGAAATGAAGAGTTTGTACATAGACTAGGAAGGTCGCAACCTCAGCGACCAATGCGCCAAAGCGCATTCAATTATCAATTCGAAATGGAGAAGATATCCGCTCACGCGTATTGGTCGCTGAGGCTGCGACCCTCCTAAACCACTCATCCCACAAAAGTAATCATACTTATTACTTAAAAGCCCTATCCTACCGTACCTTCCAAACTTACGCTCAACAACTTCTGCGCCTCTACGGCGAACTCCATAGGGAGTTTGTTGAGCACTTCCTTCGCGTAGCCGTTGACGATGAGTCCTACTGCTTGCTCCATCGGTATGCCGCGCTGCTGACAATAGAAGAGCTGTGCCTCGGAAATCTTGCTGGTCGTTGCCTCATGCTCTACGACGGCTGTGTCATTATGGATGTCCATATATGGGAATGTATGCGCACCGCACTGGTCGCCAAGGAGCAGCGAGTCGCACGAAGAGTAGTTGCGCGCACCTTCTGCTGTAGTCGCAGCGCGCACGAGTCCGCGGTAGGAGTTCTGCGAATGACCGGCAGAGATACCCTTCGAGATAATCGTGCTCTTAGTGTTCTTGCCAATATGCAGCATTTTCGTGCCTGTATCCGCCTGCTGGTAGTTGTTGGTAACGGCTACAGAATAGAACTCAGCCACCGAATTATCGCCACGGAGAATACAAGAAGGATACTTCCAAGTGATAGCCGAACCCGTCTCTACCTGTGTCCACGAAAGCTTGCTTCCCTCGCCGCGACAGTCGCCGCGCTTTGTCACAAGGTTCAGCACACCGCCCTTTCCGTTCTCATCGCCCGGGTACCAGTTCTGCACAGTGGAATACTTCACCTCAGCCTTCTCCTTCACAACAATCTCAACGATGGCCGCATGGAGCTGGTTCTCATCGCGCATAGGTGCCGTACATCCCTCAAGATAAGACACATACGCACCGTCGTCGGCAATGATAAGCGTGCGCTCAAACTGACCTGTATTCGCTGCGTTTATGCGGAAATAAGACGACAGTTCCATTGGCGAACGGACGCCTTTCGGTATATACACAAACGAACCGTCGGAGAACACCGCTGAGTTCAGTGCTGCAAAGAAGTTGTCCTTGTATGGCACAACAGAGCCAAGATACTCCTTCACGAGTTCCGGATGGTTCTGGATAGCCTCGCCGATAGAGCAGAAGATGATGCCCTTCTCTGCGAGTTTCTCCTTGAACGTGGTCTTTACAGACACGGAGTCCATGATGGCATCCACGGCAACGCCACTGAGTGCCAGGCGTTCTTCGAGCGGAATGCCAAGCTTGTCGAAAGTCTTCATCAACTCTGGGTCGATGTCCTCAACCGACTTCGGACCTTCCTTCTTCTGCGCGAGTGGATCGGCATAGTAGGAGATTGCCTGATAGTCTATCTCAGGCATCTGCAGATGTCCCCATTCCGGCTGCTCCAGCGTCTGCCAATAGCGGAACGCCTTCAGTCGGAACTCGAGCATCCAGTCGGGTTCGTTCTTCTTTGCCGAAATGATTCGTATGATATCTTCGTTCAGACCCTTGTCGATGATTTCAGTATAAACATCGGTAGTGAAGCCGTGCTCATACTTCTTCTCGGCAACCTCTCTGACGAAGGAGTTTTTTTCTTCCATAATTATATTTATTAAACTTTCGCAAGCTCGTATGTTATTGATTTAAAGATGTTTATTAGGATTTTAGTTTAGATTTCGAGCATCTTTGATGCGATCCAAAATTAAATCGTTCCTTGGAGCGACGTACTGGAGCGAATTTTGGTGAGGATTATAGTTTAAGATTTTAAAATCTATAACGAAAATCCCGACTAAAAATGCGCTCGAATACCTCGCTTCAATGAGGTCTTTTATAGGGATCGTCGCAAGCTCCTCGAAATCCAAACTAAAATCCTAATAAAAATCTAAAATTTAACATGCGAAACTTGAGTCACATTTACTGCTCCGCAGTCCTCTTCACGCCTTCCAGCAGCATTACCTGCGGCTTATATCCAAGTTCCCGCTGTGCTGGAGTGATGTCGCACATCCAGTTTCGCTGGCTTAGGATGTGGTATTTGTCCTTGTTCAGTGCTGTCATCTGCTTTGTCAGGCGGCCGAAATATTCACCACAGGTGGTGACAAGCTTCAGTATGCACAGTGGTGCCTTTACCCTGAGCACTCCCTTCACGCCAAGCTCCTTGATGATAAGGTCGGAGAAGTCGGTAGAAGAGTAGTTCTGGCCGTCGGAGAGGAAGTATGCCCTGCCCACGCAATCCTTCTCCAAAGCGAGGAACACCGCCTGAACGACATCGCTTACATATACGAAAGTGATGACCTGTGGCTTGTAGCCGGCAGCGAAATCCACATGCTTCTTGATGGAATCGAACATCATGTAGTAGTCCTTCTCGCGAGGTCCATAGACTCCCGTAGGACGGAGTATCACGTATGGGAAGCCCTCCTGACTGCGAAGATACTGCTCTGCCTTCAGCTTGCTCTGTCCGTATGCAGTGTTTGGCTGCGGCGTATCATGCTCAGTGATAGGCTCGTATGGCTGATTTTCCTTTATTGCACCAAAGATACTCAAGCTGCTTATGAACACGAATCGCTTCAACTGCGGCTGCGTCTCGCGAACAGCCTGAATAAAGTTCTTTGTGCCCTCGGTGTTGATGCGAAAGAAGTCGTCCTTGTTCAAGCATTTCGTTGCGCCGGCAGCATGCACGACATAGTCAAACTCGTGCTCCTTGAGAGCCTCCACAAGCTGATCCTTGCTCGACAGATTGAGCTCTATCTTCTTGATTCGCTCGTCGGAAATATATTTCAATGAACTGGTTTTCCTTATGGCAGCGTATGTCTCAAAGCCACGGTTCACCGCCTCTTCGCAGATGAAACTGCCTATGAATCCAGTTGCTCCAGTGATGAGTATCTTCATTTTATATCGGGTTATCAGTGGGATTTACTTCATATTTTGCGTGCAAAATTACGCATTTTCGCCGAAACCACCAATTATTATCGCAACTTTTTGAACCTCAAATATAAAAAATATAACAGTGGCTCCCTTTTGCACTGCCTTGGGAGGTGTCCTGCCCTCAGGACACCAACAGCGAACAAAGGTAATATTACCCTCTACAGGCTGACGGTGTCCTGAGGGCAGAACACCTCCCAACCATAGCGAATTTCACTCTTCCATGCCTTAATTCAACTACGTAAATTATTTTTCATGATTAAAAAAATCGTGATTTTCGTTGGTAATTCAAAATAAATGCTTAACTTTGCAGCGGAAAACTAATTTCATAGCACACTTTTTACTCAACTTTTGCAAGCCTAACTTGCTGATGTTGAAGGTAATGGATATACTCAAGAAACTAAAAACATTAAATACATTATGGCAAAGAAAGAAAAAGTATTGCGCGCAGAGAAGCCTGAAACACCGGCTGACAAGCTCAACGCACTGAAGACCGTGCTCGCAAAGATCGAGAAAGACCACGGCAAGGGTTCCATTATGAAGATGGACCTCAAGGCTCTTGAGGGAGTGGAGGTGATTCCTTCAGGAAGTATCGGCCTCGACCTCGCTCTTGGCTGCGGCGGCTACCCTAAGGGACGCATCATTGAAATCTACGGTCCTGAGAGTTCCGGTAAGACTACTCTCGCCATTCACGCTATCGCTGAATGCCAGAAGCAGGGCGGTATCTGTGCCTTCATCGACGCAGAGCATGCCTTCGACCCTTACTACGCTTCCAACCTCGGCGTAGAGATAGACGACCTCCTCATGTCGCAGCCTGACTGTGGTGAGGACGCTCTCCAGATTGTTGACGAGCTTATCTGCTCTTCAGCTGTTGACCTCATCGTCGTTGACTCCGTTGCTGCCCTTACTCCTAAGAAGGAAATCGAGGGTGCCATGGGTGATTCTGCCGTTGGTCTCCACGCTCGCCTCATGTCGCAGGCACTCCGCAAGATGACTGCAAACATCTCTAAGACTAAGACAACGGTCATCTTCATCAACCAGCTCCGCGAGAAGATCGGCATCATGTTCGGAAACCCAGAGACCACTACTGGTGGTAATGCCCTGAAGTTCTATGCTTCCGTGCGTATAGATGTGCGCAAGAGCAAGGCTATCAAGGAAGGTAAGGACGATGTTATCGGCAACACCACAAAGATTAAGGTGGTGAAGAACAAGGTGGCTCCTCCTTTCAAGCGCTGCGAAGTGAACATCATGTTCGGCGAAGGCATCTCACGCATCGACGAGATCATGGAGATGGGCGTACAGTTCGACATCATCAAGAAGGCAGGCGCAATGCTTTCTTACGGAGGAACAAAGATCAAGGGCAAGGACAACTTCGTAACCCTTCTCCGTGACAACGAGGAGATGGCAGACGAAATCTCAGCAAAGATCATCGACCACATCAAGAACACCGGCGCACAGCTCCCTGTAACAGAGGATGATGACGACGACGAAACAGAGGAGGCAGCAGAGGATTAAGCCCGATACACCTTCGACATATCCCGCCCCCCTCGACATATCCCGATATATCCCGACGTATCTCGACATATCCCGACATATCCCGACATAAACCGACAAACTATAAACTTATGCTAAAAAGAATTTCAGCCGTTGAGGCAGCTTCCCTCATCAAGAACGGCGACAACCTTGGTCTTTCAGGATTCACTCCTGCAGGTTCACCAAAGGCAGTTACACGCGCTCTCGCAGAACTCATCAAGCCTGAGATAGAGGCTGGCAAGGAGTTCAAGGTAGGACTCTTCACTGGTGCTTCTACAGGACAGAGCACAGACGGTGTACTCGCAGAAATCGGTGCCATCAAGTATCGCGCACCTTACACTACTAACCCTACATTCCGCAAGAACGTAAACCTCGGACAGATTGCCTACAACGACATCCACCTCTCACAGATGGCACAGGAACTCCGTTACGGCTTCCTCGGCGAAGTTGACTGGGCTATCCTCGAAGTCTGCGACATCGAGGAGATGGGCGACAAGACTCGCGTATATCTCACTTCTGCCGGCGGTATCTCTCCTACAGTGGCACGCCTCGCAAAGAACGGCGTTATCCTCGAGCTCAACGCTTTCCATTCAAAGGCAGCAAAGCAGCTCCACGACGTTTACGAGCCAAAGGATCCACCTCTGCGTGAGCCTATCATGATCACAAAGGTTTCTGACCGCATCGGTACTCCATACCTTGAGATCGAGACAAACCGCATCATCGGTGTCGTAGAATGCAACCTCCCTGACGAGGCACGCGCATTCAGCGAGAGCGACGCAGTGACTGACAACATCGGTGCTCGCGTGGCAGA
>JAZRXS010000094.1:0-2894 GCA_045600325.1 Prevotella sp. | reverse complement strand
CGCCACGAGATCAACGAAATCCGCGAGAAGATCTCTTACAACGACAACCTCGTTGTTCAGGCAGAAATCTTCCACCTCTGGGTTATCGAGAAGCCAGACAACATGTCTATCGAAGACCTCCGCAAGGAGTTCCCCGCAGAGAAGGCTGGTCTCCACGTGCTCATCGCTGAATCTGAGAAGCCATACCACGAGCGTAAGGTTACTCTCCTCAATGGTCCTCACACAGTTCTCTCTCCTGTTACTTACCTCTCAGGTGTGAACATCGTTCGCGACGCTTGCAACCACCCTATCCTTGGCAAGTACATCCACAAGGTACAGTTCGAAGAGCTCATGCAGACTCTCAACCTCCCTATGGACGAACTCGAGAAGTTTGGTGCTGACGTTATCGAGCGTTTCAACAACCCATTCGTTGACCACCAGGTAACTTCTATCATGCTCAACTCATTCCCTAAGTATGAGACACGCGACCTCCCAGGTCTTAAGATCTATCTTGAGCGTAAGGGTGAACTTCCTAAGGGTCTTGTTCTCGGTCTTGCTGCCATCATCACTTACTACAAGGGTGGTGTTCGTGAGGACGGTGCTCCTATCACTCCAAACGACGATCCTGCAATCATGCAGAAGCTCACAGACCTCTGGGCAACTAACGACACTCAGAAGGTTGCAGAAGGCGTTCTCGCAATGACAGAAGTTTGGAAGAGCGACCTCAACGAGATCCCAGGTCTCACTGCAATGATCAAGGGCTTCCTTGATGACATCCAGTCAAAGGGTATGCTCGCTACAGTAGAGTCAATTCTCTAAGGTTCGCGACTAATCGCGAGGCTGAAGGCTAAAGGCTAAAGGCTAAAAGCTGAAGGCTGAAGGCCATTGCCTTACAAAATACCAAGGGCTGCAACAGCACATTCACCGTTGCAGCCCTTTATTGTTATTTATAGGTAGCCCTTGGATTTTCAAGAGCCTTTGTTTGTTCTCAGACGCTCCTATTGAAGCAGCCATTTCCAAATGGGAATAATCTCAATTGTTCCAAAATCATCTTTAAGCGTTCCCGTCTCATCGTTTGTCAGCACTATACGACGTTTGCACGACAGCATGTTGGGAAGTTTCTTCAATGCCTTAATCTCTCGTTCGAATGTATCTGCGGATTGCGAGATGCAGTATGAAACCTGTATGGCAAGTTCGTCCTCAGGCACGTAGAAGTCCACCTCCACCTTGTCGTTGTAGAAGAACACTCGTTCGTTGTCGGTATCGTGGCCGTATCTTCTGAACAAGGCAAGGGCAACAGCATTCTCGAGCAATATCGTCTCGCCTCCAAGCAAGAAGAGGTTCAACACTCCGTTGTCTATAAAGTAATACTTGCACGATGTTTCCTTCTCCGCAAAGGGCGCTGATACATTTCGCAGACGCAGGAGCAACCAAGCCGACTCGCTGAACTCGATGTACTTTGCCACTGTAGGCATCGTTATCTTTCCGCTCACCGATGAGAGTACATGCGACAGACGGTTGTACGAAACAGGCTGACAGACACTCTCTGCCAGTTTCTTCAGTAGCAGGCGGAGCAGATTGCTGTTTGCCACCTTATTACGATTGGCAATATCGCTCAGATAGATCTTCTGGAACGTGCTGCTCAGGTAATCACGCTTTACTGTAAGACCGACCGATTCAGGAAGGCCTCCCCACAACAGATACTCATTCCATAGGCGAACCACGGCGGCACGTGACTCCGTACCCAAAAGTGACAACTCGTCATGCGGCACTCCCTTTGCTTCCAGATACTCCGGAAAACTGAAAGGATAAACCTCTGTAGAAAGATAACGGCCACCCAAGGTTGACATCACCTCTGCAGAAAGCATCTTTGCGTTGCTGCCGGTAATCCATACGGAATACTTTTCATCTGCCAGACGGCGTGCAAATTTTTCCCAGCCATCCACATTCTGTGCCTCATCAAGGAACAGCATCGGCCGCTTGTCGTACATCTCAGCATGTGCCTCCAGGATAAGGTTGAAGTTCTCCATATCAAACTGTGCCAGACGGTCATCCTCAAAATTCAGATACAGCATTTCGTCCCAACCATGTCCTTCAGCAAGCATCTGCTGAATCTTTTGGTAGAGCATAAAGGACTTGCCCGCACGGCGAACGCCAACAAACACACGACAAGGAAAACCATCATCCGGCAACAAACGAGGCATCACCTGATAGTTTTCCACGTCCTTGTGGTTTGAGATAAGAACTTGCTTGAGAGTCTCTTTGCTAAACATATTGTCGTATTTTCAAAATAACACTTTGAATTTTGTGTGCAAAATTATAAATATATTTTTGAATACGCAAATTTTTTAGCATTCTTTTTCCCGTATGGGTACGTTTTTGATATTATACACCAAGGGCTGCAACGGAACATTCACCGTTGCAGCCCTTTATTGTTATTTCTCAATAAATTAAACTTATGAGACTTATTCTCGGAATGATAAGTTAGATAAGTCCGATTTATTGATTTGTTTTTTAATGACGACTACCAGTCTTCGTCATCATCTATGACGCGGTCGCCTTGACGCTTGGACTCTGCCCAGATGATGCCTTTGCCACCTGGTGTTGGCGTATCAGAGCCGCCTGGGGTTCCGCTTGTGATAGTTGTAGAGCCGGCAAGGATTTCTGTCGTATCAAGCGGTATCACTTTGCTTGTTGGTTTTCTATAATATCTTTTCTTTTCCATTGCTATAAGTTTTTAATTTTCCAACACGGGTTTCACGAGTGTCACGAGTTTTTTTATAGTTTTCAATAGTAGCACAAGTTTTCTTTGTTCGGATGATAGAAAAAGACTTGCGTAACTTTTTAAGACTATGATTGCTGAGGACTCGTGTTACTCGTGCAACTTGTGTTTTTAATTTATCATCATTACTTGA
>JAZRXS010000093.1:0-47801 GCA_045600325.1 Prevotella sp. | reverse complement strand
AGGTTATAGTTGGCAAGGATGGCATCAATCTGATAGAATATCATCTGCTTCTTGTACTTGCCAAGCGGAATGATTCCACCGTCCTTTATGCTTGCCTTATCGTTCGGAATAATCTTTTCCAAGTCAATGCCAGTAACCTTTCCGAGACCTTTGCAATGCGGACAAGCACCTTCCGGCGAATTGAACGAGAACTTGTTTGGCGCAGGATCAGAGTATGAAAGTCCTGTCGTAGGGCACATCAGTCGGCTTGAGTAATACTTCAAGTCGTTCTTTTCCTCTCCCTTCACCATTATAGCCACCATACCGTCGCCCTGTTTCATGGCTGTAGCAACGGATTTCGAGAGACGCTGAAGGTCATTCTCGTCAGCAGCCTCTGGCACTTTCAGTCGGTCGATGACCACTTCTATCGTGTGGTTCTTATATCTGTCCACACGCATTCCTGCCTTCATGTCAACAACCTCGCCATCAATACGCATATAAAGATAGCCCTTGCGGCGCATGCTCTCGAAGAGTTCCTGGTAATGTCCCTTACGATTGCGCACAAGAGGAGCAAGCAGATAGATTGGCTTACCGGCATACTCATTGACTATCATGTCGATGATAGCCTCCTGCGTGTATTTCACCATCTTCTCGCCAGTGGCATAACTGTAAGCCTGACCGGCACGCGCATAGAGCAAACGGAGGAAGTCATAGACCTCTGTAGTCGTGCCAACCGTAGAACGAGGGTTCTTGTTAGTCGTCTTCTGCTCAATGGAAATCACAGGCGAGAGTCCCGTAATCTTATCCACGTTAGGGCGCGAACCGCTGCCGAGGAAGTTGCGAGCGTATGCAGAGAAGGTCTCGATATAGCGGCGCTGACCTTCCGCAAATATCGTATCAAAGGCGAGCGACGACTTGCCGCTGCCTGAAAGTCCAGTGATAACGGTAAGCTTGTTACGCGGTATCTGGACGTCTATATTTCGTAGATTGTGCTCCTTGGCACCGTAAACTCTGATCATACTTAACTATTTATCTCAGATTCCGTATATCCTGTCAACACATTCACGTCGCGACGAAGTCGGAAGCGGCGACCGTCGGCACCTTTCGCATTGACATCAAGGAAATAAACGCCGTCCTTGACAGGCTTTCCATTGTATGTTCCGTCCCATTCATCATTGATGTCACGGAAGCGGAAAACCACCTGTCCCCAACGATTCACGATGACGGCATGAAATTCCACGATACTCTTAGCCCCCGGCTTTGCACGGAAAGTGTCGTTTATGCCGTCGCCATTCGGAGAGAAAGCGTTAGGAAATTCCAACTGACTCTCGGAAACCGTTATGGTAAGCGGCTGCTCTTCGTTGTTGAGTTCTATGGTATAGCCGTTCTCGTCGTAGAAGGCATGGAGTATAACCTTGTGCTGTCCGGAAGAGGTGAAGGTGTATTCCGTATCTTCTTCATAACGAATAAGATACGCAGTCGTGTCGCCTTCCGAATAGAATCGCCACTCGTAGTTTACGTTATAGCCGTCAAGATCTTCCGGATTCGCTTGGAATCTCACCTTCACCGGTGCCGAACCCGAGTAATTCGTTTCCTCCATTTCGCCGTCTTCCGTCTCCACATAAAGCTTCGGATCTATGTTCTGTGCAACGGTTTTTGTGGCTACATTTGCGAAAAGCAACGTGAGGATAATGCCATAAATATAATTAATGTGCAATCTCATATATCTGTTAAGAATGGAATAATTTGTGCAAAATTACAAATTATTGTTTATTTTTGTATCTCTTTTCAAAAATATTTTCCTAATTTTGCACCAAATTCTACAATAACAACATTTACAATGACAAACAACTTCACAAAAAAGGCAGTATTTTCTATCTTGGCTTTGCTCGTTTTCTGTGTAACAACAGCATTCGCCATTGTTCCAATAAACGTTGGCGTCATGCTGCCACTTCACAATGATGATGGCGACGGAAAGCGTGCCATAGAATACTATCGTGGCTTGATTCTTGCCGCAGAAGAACTTAAAAACGAAGGCGTGGAAGTGAACTTCTATGCTTGGAATGCTCATATCAATGCCGATGTGAGCAAGATTCTGCAGGATCCGAATGCAAAGAAGTGCGATTTCTTCTTCGGTCCCATGTACACAAAGCAATTGCCAGCCCTCCAGTCTTTTGCGGCTGCCAACAATGCGAAGGTCATCATTCCGTTCTCCATCAATGGCGATCCAGCGAGTCATTACAGCAATGTGTTCCAGATTTACCAGGAGCCAGCCTTCGCTCGCACGGAAGCCATCAAGCGTTTTGCCACACAGTTCAGCGACTGTCAGGTGGTGGTTGTGGGATGCGACGATGCCAATAGCACGAAGGGCGACTTCACTGCCGAGCTGCGCGGCTTGCTCACAGGCAGGGGAATGAGCTACACCCTTACCAGCCTTGCCACTCCTAACGACCTCTTTGTCAAGGCTTTCAATCCGAAGAAACGCAATGTGGTGGTTCTCAACTCATCAAGCAACAACTCCCTCAAGGAGGCTTTCCGAAAGCTTGATGCGCTGAAGTCTGCCCACCCTGAGCTCTCTGTTTCCATGTTCGGCTATACGGAGTGGCTCACATACGCCAAGGACTATGCCCCTATGTACCACAAGTTCGATATGTACATTCCTACACATTCGTTCTTCAATGCTGATGATCCAAGGGTTCAGAAGCTCATGGCAAAGTACAAGCAGCAGTTCAACTGTGAGATGATGGCGCAGAACAACCCTCGTTTCGGCATCATGGGTTACGACCACGGCAGATTCTTCTTCCGTGGATTCTCGAAGATGGGGCGTGACTACAAGGGCATCTATGCCAACAACGATGCTCTGCAAACTCGCATCTACTTCGGAAAAGTGGGTGCTACAGGCGGCATGCAGAACATCAGTGCCAAGTTCATACATTACAATACCAACAAGACGATGTCCATCATAGAATTCTAAATGATAGGGCTTTCCCCGATTGATGAATAAAGTAATCTCCATACTATTTACGGCTCTCCTTGCCGTCTTGCCGGCTTCGGCACAGGTAGGCGAACATCGTAGCGTTTTCTCCATTGGTGGAAATGCCGGCTACGTCCTGAGCAACGTGAGCTTCGCACCGGCTAAAGTGACGCAAGGCTATCATGGCGGATCGGGCTTTGGCTTCTCCATGCGCTACACTTCGGAAAAGTATTTCTCCACGATATGCTCTGTTGCGGCAGAAGTAAACCTCGTGCAGTTGGGATGGAAGGAGAAGATACTGACAGCGAAAGACGTGCCAGTATTGATAAACGGCACGCAGACTCCAATGGCTTACCAGCGTAACATGAACTATGTCCAGGTGCCTTTGATGGCGCACTTGGCGTGGGGGCGAGAGACAAAGGGCGTGAACGGATTCATAAATATCGGTCCACAGTTTGGCGTAAACATGGGAGAGTCCACAGATGCTAACTTCAACATCCACGACAAAGAAGCCTATCAGCTTGCCGATCGTGCATGTCAGACCATAGCACAAGACACGATGGCTGTAGAGAACAAGTTTGATTACGGCATAGTGGCAGGTGCCGGCATTGAATACTCCCACCCGAAGCTCGGTCATTTCATCCTTGAAGGCAGATACTATTACGGCCTTGGCAACATCTATGGCGACACAAAGAAAGACTATTTCGGCCGCTCAAACTTTGGTAACATCGTGATAAAGGCAACCTACCTCTTCGATTTGTTCAAGTAAAGGTTCGCTCTCGAACGAGGCAAACAACCAAAAACTAAAAAACCAACAACCGAAACTAACCCTGAATATGAATAAACTACCTATAATACTAATCGCACTTCTTTCCCTCGGCATTGTTTTCACTTCATGCAAGGAGGAGAAAAAGGAGGAGATAATCATCGTTAATGACTCTGCCCAACAGGAGCCGGAGCAGCCACAAGGACCTATCGCAAGAGACTCCATTACGGAATCGAAGGTCGTGACGTGGGGAGAAAACAAGTACACTGTCCTTGTTACCCGTAAGCCGGACATGACGCTTGGCACTATCAAGCATGAGGAGACTGGCGAGGAATACATAGACAACGTCGTGACCATCAAGGTGCTTCGCGATGACAATTCGGAGGCTATTTCCAGGAGATACACCAAAGACACCTTCAAGGAGCACGTTCCAAGCAAGCAGTTTGCAGGCTTCTCTCTGCTGAACATCATGCATGAGGAAGACAGCATTGTCAATGGCAAGCTGAACTTCACTGTAGCCGTCGGCGATCCTGACGATGACGACTGCGTGACATTGCTCCAGATGCTGATGTCAAAGACTGGTGATGTCACAATAAAGCAGCTCATCATCGACGAAAAGACAGGCGAAGAAGCCGACCTTGAACCATAAGACTCTACAACCTCGCAGGTCAGAAGGTATCTTCCGACTACCGAGGCATCGTGATAGAGAATGGACATAAAATCATTCGGTAAGTAATATGCGTAAATTTTCATTGGTTCTCTTCATGCTGGCAGCGGCTCTATGCAGCTTCGCCCAGCAGCCACAGCTTCCAGAAAGCTTCGACATCGACCTCTGGCAGAACGGTCTGCCTAACACCAACGGCATCGACACTCAGCCTTGGGACGACAGTCAGCGTAACTTCAAACCAAGCATCCGCGTCTATCTGCCAGAGAAGGACAAGGCTAACGGCAAGGCTATTCTCGTGATCCCCGGCGGCGGCTATCGCATGCTCTCAAACAGCCAGGAAGGCCACCTCTGGGCAAACGAACTCGTGCCACAGGGCATAGCCACCATCGTGCTCAGCTATCGTATGCCAAACGGACACAAGGAAGTGCCAATGAGCGACGCTACGGAGGCCATGCGACTCATCCGCGAAAATGCCGCAAAGTGGAACATCGACCCTGCTAAGGTCGGCGTCATGGGTTCTTCTGCTGGCGGACACCTCGCTTCCACCATTGCCACCCACAACGACGAAGCCACTCGCCCCAACTTCCAGATTCTCTTCTATCCGGTGATCTCCATGGACAAGTCCGTCACCCACATGGACTCCCACAACTGCTTCCTCGGCGAGAACGCCACCGAAGAGCAGGAACGCGAATACAGCAACCATCTTCAGGTTACTGCACAGACGCCGCCCGCAATACTCCTTCTCTCCGATGACGACCGTCTCGTGCCACCGGCAAACTCAGCCCAATACTACCTCGCGCTCAAGAAAGCCAAGGTCAAGGCTTCCATGCACGTCTATCCTTCAGGCGGTCACGGCTGGGGCTGCGGCTCCTTCTTCCGCTACAAGAAGGAGATGATGCAAGACCTACAGATTTGGCTCGACCAGTTGCAGTAGTTTTTTTCCTTGATTTTATTTGGCTGTTTGGAATAAAACTTATACTTTTGCAGATGATTAATTATGGCAACATACGTTGACACTGATGCATATCGCAAGATACACTTCGCTGTAATGGCAATAGAAAGTGGAGCAAAAAAGATGGATATTCCTGCTCCTCAAATGCTTATGCGTTTGAATAAAGTCGGACTGATCCACAAACGTCTCATCCGCCACTATGACATGCTTCATACCCAGAGTCTGGAGTATGTCACAGACGATATTGTCGAAACACTGAAAAATAGGGAGGCGAAATTATGAGTACGCTTTATCACGGTTCTTACACTACAGTTGAATCTCCTCGCGCAAATGCAGGAAGACGTAATCTCGACTTTGGTCGTGGTTTCTATGTAACAAATCTGAAGTCACAAGCCGAAAAATGGGCAATTGTTGTTGGTGGCAGATACAATGATGATGAAGAAGGTATAGTCAATGAATATGAATTTGACGAAACAGCTTTGGACTCATATAATGTACTCAGATTCCCCACTTATGACATATCTTGGCTTGATTTTGTGGTCGCAAACCGTCACGGTGAAGATGCTGCCAAAGGTTATGATGTTGTAGAAGGCGGAGTTGCCAATGACCAAGTCATTGATACGGTAGAGGATTATGAGATGGAGCGTATCACTGCTGACCAAGCACTTGATCAGTTACGCTTCAAAAAACCTAACCACCAACTTTGTATTCGTAACCAAGAAATTCTTGACAAGTATCTACATTTTACTTCCTGTTATACAATCAAAGACGAGGACTGATATGAGAGACAACGTATTATGGCGCAAGATAGCACGTGTGGTATTGCTGATAGCAAAGGAACTTGATGTATCAGAAGAGCAGGCTTTAACTCTCTTCTACCAAAGTCGTGTCTATACCATGCTAAAAGCCCCCCGCTATGGCCTTCAGACTATGAGTGATGTATATGTACTTGATGAATACATGAACGAGGTACGAGATAATGTACCAACCAAATAAATCATAATTCTTAAAGTAGCGGTAGGCAGTGCCTATCATTCTCGTAAAGCCGAGCCCGTTCGTTGCTACCGTCTTCAATTCAATGCCAGCTTCAAGCTTAGCATTCTGCTTGCCAATGCCAGAAGCAAGGAATATCAAATCGGATCCGTCAAGTTGTTCTATCAACGAAATGAGATCGTCGCCAGCATTCTCTTTTCGTACAAAGTTACTCTTTTATCTACAAATCAGCCCAATTCTTAACACTTTTTTATTGAAAAACACTCGTTACAACTGATTTATACTGGTGGCAATGCCATCACAACGGTTACAGTCAAGGCTGCATTCGCAGAGGGTGGCACACATACAGGTAAGCTCACTGTCAGCAACGGAACAATCAGCAAGTCGCTCAATCTTTCTGCTGATGTCATCAACCTTGAAGGCGCAACGGAATGCTCTATCGTATGGCCAATGAACGGCAACAACACTCCTGTTGTCACTGGTGCCATCAATGTCATCGACGAAAGTTGGAGCAAGATGTACGCAAAGGACTACAACGCCATTAACTCTGCTGCCGTATGGCCAGAAGGTTCTGGCTATGATGCAAAGCGCAAGACACAGCGCAACGGTATAGAAGGCGACGCTTGGCCTGCAGGCGAGATAGACGAAGTGTCCGACCGCTTCATACAGTTTGGTGCTACGGCTCCAACAGGCATCACACTCTCCATCGACAAGATTTCCCTCTACGCAGCAAGTGCCGGCGGTTCTGGTATGCGCTGCAAGGTTTACTACTCTCTCAACGATGACTTCTCAAGCCCTGTTTGCATCAAGGAGCTGACTTCTATGGGTGGCAATACAGCAAACCTCATAGAGCACACTCCTGCCGTTGACATAGAGCCAGGCAAGTCCATCTACGTCCGCGTATATCCTTGGTACAATGGCGCAGCGACAGGAAAGACTATCGCCCTCGCAGATGTCACGATACACGCAATGGCTACAGGCGGGACTTACGGAATCACGTTAAGTCAAAGGCAAGGTCAAAGTCAAGGTCAAAATCTCTTCAACCTCGCAGGCCAGAAGGTTTCTTCAAACTATCGCGGCATCGTGATTGAGAATGGACGCAAGGTTATTCGTTAATTAACACCTCGCCCTTCCAAACAAGTAGGGCGAGGATTTGACTTTGACTTTCCGCTTCGCGCCGCCGACTTCCAGTTCTCCTTCGGACCGCCGACCTTCGGTTCCGATCCGTTTTTCGGTTCCGCTTCAAGCACCGACCACGGTTCTGAACTGCTATATAGGGCACAAAGCATAACTGTACATTGCATACAGCGCCACTATATCCCACGTACAGTACCACTGTATGCAGCTATACAGCGGCAAAAGCCTAACATTAGCAAATATTTAAAGCACTGAAAGTGCGACGTTATATTGAACTATGATTGCTCATCATCCTATATGTAATGTCACACCTTCAGTGCTTTTTTTATTGTCAGACAAATCCTTTTCTACCGTCAACAACCCGATATACCGTCAACAGATTCTGCAACTATCGTCAACAAATCCGTTCATAACATACTGATAATCAGCATTACCGTTAACAATTTCTTATTTTTTGCAGATTTCATATAAAGATGTTGTAGGATATTTAATCCACTTTTTCAACATTTTCTTTGAAAAATATTAGGTTGTTTAAAATAAAATCGTACCTTTGCAATCGAAAACACTTATAACCCATTTAACAACTAAACTTTAAAAACTATGAAGAACTATTTTGATTTGACTGGTCGCGTGGCTATAGTCACAGGCTGTTCTACAGGTCTTGGTGTGCAGATGGCAAAGGCTTTGGCAAGCCAGGGTTGTACGATTATCCCTATTGCTCGCAGATTGGAGAAACTTCAGGAGGTGGCAAAGATGATCACTGAGGAGTTTGGCGTGGAAGCTTATCCTATTCGTTGTGACATTACCGACACGGAGAACGTGGAGGCAATGGTGAAGGAGGTTATGGACAAGTACGGTCGCATCGACGTGCTCATAAACAATGCGGGCACTGGTGCCGTTGCTCCAGCCGAGGACATCACCGACGAGCAGTTTGCCAACGAGATGAACATCGACCTCTTCGGTTCGTTCAAGGTTGCTCGTGCTGTGGCAAAGCAGGCCATGATCCCTGCAAAGTACGGCAGAATAATCAACATAGCTTCAATGTACGGTCTCGTGGGCAACAAGATAGCTCCTGCTTCTCCTTACCATGCTGCAAAGGGTGGCGTAGTGAATCTCAGCAGAGCGTTGGCAGCAGAATGGGGGCAGTACGGCATCACTTGCAACACTATATGCCCTGGCTACTTCGTAACTCCACTCACAAAGGAAACTCTCGATAGTCCTTGGTTCCAGGAATATGCAAAGAACGCCATCCCAGAAGAGCGCTACGGCTTGGAAGGCGAACTCGACACAGCAGCTCTCTTCCTGTCTTCTCCAGCATCTTCATACGTGAACGGCGTAGCTCTGCCTGTTGACGGCGGTTATACTTGCATTTAGTTCAACTTTAATTAAACGCAAGTTGAATCTTATTAAACGCAAGTTTCACGAGTTACACAAGTTCAAGTGCGACTGTTTCTTTTTAACGCAAGTGACACAAGTATTGAAGAACTTGTGTAACTTTATTTGTTCTTACGAAAAACTTGTGTTGCTTGCGTCACTTGCGTTTATATCTCTACCATAGTATTCTTGCGATTACTCTACCACCAATCTGATGCGGAAGCCTTCGTCGCCCGATTTTATGCGGATATTGTCGGGTGCGGCGGTAGGACCGAGTTGTTCCAGTGGCTTGTAGCTTCGCATTGGAGGTATGGAAAGAAGGAAGGAAATGTCGCCGGCAGGGAAGTCTATCATGGTGCGTTCCTGCTTCTTCTTGCCTTCGTCCATTCCGCCCATCTCGCCCGGAGTCTCGTCAACGGCTTCCTCCGGAGTGAACAGTCGGAAATACAAGCCTTCGGTGAGGGACATAGCCTTGAACTTCACTTCGCCCTTGTGGTAGATCTCCAGCCATCGCATATTGCTGCGATAGCCCTTGAACTCAGGATATTGCGGAGGTGTCAGTGAGTTGTATTGCCCCGTAATGGTGTTGTTGTAAGCCAGCGACCAAGTGCCAAACTGCTCGCCTTTCAGACGGTTGCGCCATACGCGGAAAGGTCCGTCGCCAAGCCATCTTACAGAATCCACCTCGCTTTCAGGATAACGCATAGAAATTCCCACCTGCCATTTGCTCTCGTCGGTAAGTGCTGCCGTGCGTTCATCGTAAAGGATGTGCGCGTCAAGATACAGTCTGCCGTCCTTCAACCGATACCAGTGCAAATCGTCTATCCTTGACATGCCGACAGGAATGATCTCCGGTGCGTCAGCCCTTTGTATTTCCACAGCCTCCGAGAGATCTACGCTGAGTTGCTCTTCCGCACGATGGATAGGCGCTGACCACTGGCAAACCTCATCGCCTGTGCGGTCGTAGGCAGTCAGTTCGAGGATGTCAGCCTTGCGGAAATCACTTGGCACATCAAACGACGCATAACCGCTCTCGCCCGGATCAATGGCAGGAAGTTTTACATCTCCTTCATCAACGTGCTTGCCGTCAGCGGTCTTTGTGCGCCAAAGCATTCGGCACTCGCGCAGGTTTGTGAAGAGATAGCGGTTGCTCACGAGCAGTTTGCCGTTGAAAGTTGGCGTAACATGCAGCTTGTCCATATACACCGGACTCCAAACCTCACGGATAGTATAGAAACTGCCCTCCGGCTGACGATAGGCATTGATGACGCCATCAGGACCATTGCCGCCATCGCTGTCAAGCAAACCGCCAAGATCCGTGCGACGCACTGCCTCGTCCATGTAAGCCCAGATGAATCCGCCGGCAAAGAGTGGAGAAGCTGTCCAGTGGTTCCACATATCTTCCAGGGCTGCACCGCCGCCCTTGTCGTATTTGCTGTGAAGGAACTCCGTAGGCATGAACACGTTCTGTCCGTTCTGCATACGGTAAGCACCCGTCTGGTAGGCAGGATAATGGTGCGTGTCCAGTCCCTCGAAATCGCTCCAAGGATGTATCACCTTACGATGCTGCGGGTCGAGTTGCGCGAACATCGGATCGGCAGTCTTGTTCCAACCGCCCTCGTTGCCGTTGCTCCAGAGGAAAACACAAGGGTGGTTCACGTCACGAAGCACAAACTCTGGCATAAGCTTCTGCACCATCTCGTCGTCATATCGCGTCTGCCAACCAGGAAATTCGTCCAAGTAGAGCAAGCCCACGGAATCGCACACCTCAAGGAAATGGCGGTCGCTCGGATAGTGGCAGCGCACGGCGTTCATGTTCATCTGCTTGATGAGTCGTGCGTCCTCGATGCTAAGCACCTTGCTTGTGGTGCGACCAGTCTCAGGATGGAAACAATGCCTGTTCGTACCTTTCACGATGAGCTTGTTGCCATTGAGGTAGATGCCGTCGTGCTTGCGGAATTCTATGGTGCGAAAACCAATGCGCTGCGTTATGCTGTGTCCACTGCCTTTAAGCGTGAATGTGGCGGTATGAAGGTTCGGATGCTCTGGGGCCCAAGTTGTTACGTTGCCGCAATGATAGCAACCTGCAGACACATCGAAAGGAATCTGCTTGCCATCGAGCGTGAAGACAACTTCCTCATCGCTTGTCTTGCTGATGTCGGCATAGAGGTCACCGTTTGCCCTCGCGTCAATGGAAACATGCTTGATATGTTCTTTCGGCATGGCGTCGATATAGACAGGGCGATAGATGCCGCCGAAGAGCCACCAGTCGGCACGTCGTTCGGCAGAGTTCACGCTCTTATTTGCCGACTCCTTGCTCACCAACACCTCAAGCATCTGCTTCTTTCCTGGCACAACGAAATCTGTAATATCGTAAGAGAATTCCGTGAATCCGCCTTGATGGACATCGCCAACCTGCTTGCCGTCAATCCACACCTGCGCATCGGTCATCACGCCTTCGAAGGTAAGCCGCAAGTGCTTGTCTGCCAACGACTTTGGAACAGTGAAGCGAGTGCGGTAGCGACCAGTCTCAGAGCTCGGTTTCAGACCTTCCTTCTTGTAGAATCTTCCGTAGGTGTATTCGCCGAAGCCCTGCAGTTCCCAGCATGACGGCACCTGTATCTTGCGCCATTTGCCCGAGTTCTGACCGGCAGAGCAGTAGAAGTCCCACACCTTCGTATCGTCAGAGCCAGTGCCCGAGAGATACAGACGCTGCGCGTTGAGGCAAGGCGAGAACAGTAAGGTCGCCAGTATTATATAAAGAATACGTTGCATAGTGTGTAAGAGTTAAACTCAAGTTTCGTGTCTTAAATTTTAGATTTTTATTAAGATTTTTGTTTGGATGTCGAGCGAAGCGATCCCCTAAAAAAGAACTTCATAAAAGCGAGGTATTCGAGCGCATTTTCAGTTGAGATTTTCGTTCTGGATTTTAAAATCTCAAACTATAATCCTTACAAAAATACGCTCCAGTTCGTCGCTTTATGGACGATTTTATTTTGGATCGCATCAAAGATGCTCGAAATCTTAACTAAAATCCTAATAAACATCTTTCAAACAACATACGAACTTCCTTTCAAAATCATTTCTCACCGATACGTACATACTGCAAATCTATCTTGGTATATTTGCGGTTCTGATCGCAATGTTCGAAGAGTCCGAGAGGTTCGGTGAGTGGCTTGCCGTCGCGCTCTGGGTCGTATGTAGTGCCAGAATTAGTGTTAGGTATCGTAGCCGCCTCGAGCAAGTATTCGTCGCAGTAGTTGAAGCTTCCGAATTCTGGCCATTCACTGATGAGCAAGTCCATAGCCACGGCATCCACCGCCAATGGATCTTGCGAAACGATGATGGAACAGCACCAGTCGTTGTTGAACGGAGCCTTCTGCCACTTCGGTGCCGGCTTGCCGTTGACATCCCTTGAGCCGTAAGTGCCGTCGATAAGGTAAAGCAATGTCTTGCCGCCAAGATCCTTATGACCAATGAAATCCACGAAAGCCTTGTAGCCCGGAGCACCGTGCTTCTTGTCGGCACTGAAAGCCACGTGGGCATTCCTGCGCCAAATCAGATTGATGTCCGTAGCACCGTACCAGTTCTTTGCAGTGAGCGTAACGCCAGGACCACTGTGTGTCTTCAGCAAAGCGCTGTTTATCAGGTAGTCGGCATCGACGATGCACTTCGCAAGTCCGCGTGCCAGTTTGCCGTTGTCCTGGCTGTAAGGAATCTGATTGTCGTAATATTCACATTTCTCCCTGCCATCGCCACCTATATTATCAATGAAACGCACACGAGGAAACTCACGGTGGATCTTGTTGTAGATGCTATCTGTGATGGCGCGACTTGGCTCACAGACGATGATGTCCTGTTCGCGCACCTTTGCCTCACGAACAAGGCTGCGCACGAGGGCGAGTGTCACGTAAGGAGAGGAATTGAGTTCCACGGTGTCACGATGTGTCAGGGCGTTGTTCATGTTAAGCTTTATGGCAATCGTTTCGCCTGCCTTGTAACCTCTCTTTCCGCGCTTGTGTGTAGTGTTGAAATTGCGGAAAAGAGACTTCCACGCCTTGCTTGTAGTGTTTTCTCCAGCTACGGAACATACAGCTGCGGAAACCATGGCATCCGCTTTCGACTGGTCGTTCCATCGTCCTTCAACCCACAGCCCTGTATCGCCGTCCCACGTTGCTACGCCCGGGTTATGTACCCATGCCACACGACCTGGCTTTATGCCTTTGCCCACGCCCAAAGGTTCGTTTGCGCCCTTGAAGAGCCGAGGCTTCTTGACTGTTTGTTGCTCGGTATTGCTCCCTGTGCCAGCAAGAGTATGCGAGAATGCTGCGCAGCACATCATCAGTGCCATCACGACAATGGTTAGTCTTTTTATCATAGGTTATAAAATGATGTTGGTTAGATGTTATAAAAGTTATACGTTCTGCAAAATTATACATTTATTGCAAATCTTGCAAATGTTTCTCAATATTATTTGCAGCATTCATTAAATATATATACCTTTGCATCAGAAAAAAGCCGAATATGGAATATATATCACAGGAATGCTACGACCAACTTGTAGCGGAAATAGACGAACTGATAAAGGTTCGATTGCCGAAAGCGCAGGACGAACTTGCCGAAGCGAGAGCAAAGGGTGACCTTAGCGAAAACTTTGAGTATCATGCTGCAAAGCGAGAGCTGAGAAAGCTGATGAGCAAGATACGCTTCAAGTCGAACGTCCTGAAATTTGCCCGCGTGCTTGACCCTGCCATGCTGAACAGTGACACGGTAGGATTGCTCAGAACCGTTGAGTTTACCAATTTGAACAACAACGCAAGAATGACCTACACGATAGTGAATCCGCACGAGGCTAACCTGAAGGAAAAGAAGATTTCCATCAAATCGCCTATCGCAGAAGCCATGCTTGGCAAGAAGCAAGGCGACATAGCCGAAGCCCACACTCCTGCTGGAATAGCAAAGTTCCGCATCGAGAGCATCACTGTGGGATAAATAATCATGAAGTTAAAGAATTTTAACTCCTTATAACTCCCTTAAATAAATGACATTATGAAAACTTTCAAAGCAGCACTTTTCGACCTTGACGGCACACTCATAGACACCGAAGACCAATATACGGAAATCTGGGGGGCCATAGCTCGCCGATTCCGTCCAGACATAAAAGACCTCGAATACAAGATAAAAGGCACCACGCTCGTGCAGATTTTCGACCGTTATTTCCCTGATCCACAGGTGCAAAAGGAGGTTACGGAAATTCTTGATGCTGGCGAGGCAGGAATGAACTATGAGTTCTATCCCGGCGCTCTTGACTTCATTGCCGACATCAGAAAGCATGGCGTGAAATGTGCCATCGTGACCTCTTCCAACCTCCAGAAGATGAAAGCCGTAGAGAAAGCCATACCGAATTTCTACGAACTCTTCGACAAGGTGCTGATGGCAGAAGACTTCGACGAATCAAAGCCTCATCCAGACTGCTACCTGAAGGGCGCGGCATATTTCGGATTGTCAACAGACGAATGCGTAGTCTTCGAAGATGCCTTCACCGGTCTTGAGGCTGGCATGCGTTCGGGCTGCTTTACTTTCGGACTCGCAACAGTGAACAGCGCGGAGGCTATCAAGGACAAATGCCACTGCGTACTCGACGGTTTTGAAGGACTTTCCTACGAGAAAGTGGTGGAAATCATTAGCAAAAAGGCATAAGATTATTTCTTAAGGGTACAAAAAATGGCGGACTATCTGATCCGCCATTTTTTGTGATATTGGTAAATTTCCGTTTTGGATTGTGTTCATTAAACATTCTTCATCATCTCAGCAACCTCGTCTGTGATTGCCTTTGCGAACTCTTCCTTGGTCATAACAGCCTGACCGCCGCCGTTCTGACCTTGCTTACGAACGGCAACAGTGCCGTTCTCTGCTTCCTTCTCGCCAACAACGAGCATGTAAGGAATGCGCTTCATCTCATTGTCGCGAATCTTACGACCGATCTTCTCGTTACGATCATCAACAGTAGCGCGGATGTCGTTGAGAGCGAGGAAGTTCTGAAGCTCCTTTGCGTAGCCGTTGTACTTCTCTGAGATAGGGAGAATTGCAACCTGGTCAGGAGTGAGCCAGAGTGGGAAGTGACCTGCTGTGTGCTCGATAAGTACAGCGCAGAAACGCTCCATAGAACCGAATGGAGCACGGTGAATCATCACAGGACGCTTCTTTGTGTTGTCGTCAGCAGTGTATTCAAGCTCAAAACGAACAGGGAGGTTGTAGTCAACCTGGATAGTACCGAGCTGCCAACGGCGACCAATAGCATCCTTAACCATGAAGTCGAGCTTTGGGCCGTAGAATGCAGCCTCGCCGTATTCTACCTTAGCCTCAACACCCTTCTCCTTGCAAGCGTCGATGATAGCCTGTTCAGCCTGATTCCAAACTTCGTCAGAACCGATGTACTTCTCGTGGTCTTCTGGGTCACGGAGGGAAATCTGCACCTCAACATTCTCGAACTGGAATGTAGAGAATACGCTCTGGATGATGTCCATAACCTTGCAGAACTCGTCCTTGATCTGGTCTGGACGGCAGAAGATGTGGGCATCGTCCTGAGTGAACGAACGAACGCGAGTGAAGCCGTGGAGCTCACCGCTCTTCTCGTAGCGATAAACTGTACCGAACTCAGCTACGCGGATAGGAAGATCCTTGTAAGAGCGTGGCTTCCAAGCGAATACCTCACAGTGGTGAGGGCAGTTCATTGGCTTGAGCATGTACTCCTCGTTCTCTTCTGGAGTAGTGATAGGGCGGAAAGAATCCTTTCCATAGTGAGCATAGTGACCAGAAGTCACATAGAGGTTCTTTGAACCGATATGTGGAGTGATAACTTCCTGATAACCGTAACGCTTCTGAACGCGACGGAGCATGTCTTGAAGACGGAGACGGAGGTCAGTTCCCTTTGGCAACCACATTGGAAGACCCTTACCTACGCGGTCAGAGAACATGAAGAGTTCCATCTCCTTACCAATCTTACGGTGGTCACGCTTCTTAGCTTCCTCAAGCATAACGAGATACTCGTCGAGCATCTTCTTCTTAGGGAATGTGATACCGTAGATACGAGTCATCTGCTCGCGCTCAGCATCGCCACGCCAGAAAGCACCGGCTACGGACATGATCTTGATAGCCTTGATAGCGCCAGTAGATACGATGTGCGGACCCTTACAGAGGTCTGTGAAGTTGCCCTGAGTATAAGTGGTGATAGTGCCGTCCTCAAGGTCTTCCTCGATGTGCTCGCACTTGTAAACCTGACCGTCAGCCTTGAACTGCTCGAGAGCCTCTGCCTTAGAGACTTCCTTGCGTACAACAGAGTGGTCAGCAGAAGCAAGTTCCTTCATCTTAGCCTCAATCTTGGCGAAGTCACCTTCCTTGATGACCTGGCCGTCTGCTGGCATTACGTCATAGAAGAAGCCGTTCTCTACAGCAGGACCGAAGCCGAACTGAATGCCAGGATAGAGTTCCTTGAGAGCTTCTGCGAGAAGGTGAGCTGATGTGTGCCAGAAAGCGTGCTTGCCTTCCTCGTCGTCCCACTTGTAGAGTGCAATCTTAGCATCCTCAGTGATAGGACGATTGATTTCTGTTGTTTCGCCATTTACACCACAAGCGATGATGTTACGAGCGAGCGCAGGAGATATGCTCTCTGCTATTTGATGTCCTGTTACGCCACTTTCGTACTCGCGTACAGAACCGTCTGGAAATGTAATCTTTATCATAGTGTTATTGTTTTTTATTCCATATATTGCGGCAAAGTTACTAAAAAGTTTAAAGTTTAAGCTTTCTTGCTTAAAGATATTGCTCACGGTTTATATTATGTCAATTAAATAGCGTGATAGCCGCACAAAGGCTTCTGTTTTTGCCTATTTTCATGCTATAGGGATTTCCCTTGCGAAAAAAAGGCATAATCCTATTGCGTTATTGGAAAATCTTCTTAACTTTGCAGCAAGAAATAAAGGATTTCTGAAACTCATAAAACTTCTAACCCATTAAATACTTACAGCTATGAAGAAGATTTTACTCGCACTGGCAATGATCGCAACAATGACTGCCAATGCTCAGTCAACATGGCGCGACGAAGGCAACAACCCTCAGCACAATAACGGTAATCATAACAACCCTGTAGAGAGCCGTTATGACAACAATGGTCATTATGGTGGACAAGGTTACGGATATGTTGATGAGCGTGACTACATGAATCCTCAAAAGCGCGACTATATCCGCCCTGCTGAAAAGAGGGAGGTTACGATGGTTGTCAACATGATGAAGAAAATGAGCTTCGACGACCAGCGTCTTGAGGCTGGCAAGGTTTGCGTTACTTTGCGTCCGATGATGGCAGACGATCTCTTGAAGATGGCTAAGACCTTCTCTTTCGACGATGGCAGAATGAAGTTCCTCGAGTACGCTTTTGCTTACTGCGTTGACCGCGAGAACTACTACATCATGAACGAATGCTTCACCTTCCGTTCAAATGCCGAAAAGTTCTTCAGGAACATCAGGTACGAGCGCAATAACAGATACGGTCATTACGACAATAATCACGGAAACCATAACAATAATGGTCATAACAACGGCTACGGCAATGGTCGCAAGTAAGCAGCCAGCCACATGATAAACCTCCGCACACCCAAGTGAAAGCTTGATGTGCGGAGGTTCTTATATTGGAAACGACGCCCCATGGCGTCGTTAGGAAGTGCAAAGAGGGAGTATGTGGCAGTTTCCACCAAGGGCATCTGAACAAGAAAAGGGACATGCTGAGTATCATATCAAGAAAAATATTTAAATAAACTTAAATATTCGGTGTTTCCCTTTGTTTTTTAGTAGATAATGATTATCTTTGCAGTTGATAATGGACGATATAACACATTTCATTAACCATAAAAAACATTAAAATCATTATGAACAAGAAATTCGTTTGCTCTGTATGTGGCTATGTTCACGAAGGACCAGAGCCACCAGAGAAGTGCCCAGTATGTAAGGTTCCTGCATCCAAGTTCAATGAGATGGCAGAAGAACTCTCATGGGTAACAGAACATAAGCTCGGCGAAGCTAAGGATATTGACCCAGTAATCAAGAAGGGACTCCAGGAGCATTTTGCAGGAGAGTGTACAGAAGTTGGTATGTATCTCGCAATGGGTCGTCAGGCTGAGCGCGAAGGTTATCCAGAAATCGCAGAAGCTTTCAAGCGCTACGCTTACGAGGAGGCTGACCATGCTGCAAGAATAGCAGAGCTCCTCGGCGAAGTTGTTTGGGACACTAAGACTAACGTAAAGGCTCGTATGGAAGCTGAATGCGGCGCTTGTGCTGGCAAAATGGAGATTGCCATCCTCGCTAAGCAGCAGAACCTCGATGCCATCCACGACACAATCCACGAGATGGCAAAGGACGAAGCTCGCCACGGCTGCGGTTTCCAAGGTCTTTACAACCGTTACTTCAAGAAGTAAGGCTCACTTATCCAATATTAAATGCCCTCGAAAAGCAAAAGAAAACTGCTTTTCGAGGGCATTTTTATTGAATTGGTTTTTACAATCACATAGCCTCAAACTTCTTGACAGCGTCCTCTACAGACATATCTGCGAAGTCCTGCGCACTAATGATGCGACCTGACTTCTTGTCTGACAAGAATACGCCGAGAACAGCACCCGTAACGGCACTCTCTGGAGCGTTAGGGGCATTTGGTCCACCGAGATCTGTTCTGCACCAACCTGGATCTATCAGGTTAATCATTACATCCGTGCCTTCCACCAATGTGCCAAGGTCCTTTGTTACCTTGTCAAGACCTGCCTTACTTGCAGAGTAAGCTGCTTGCTGTGGTTCCTTGTCTATGCCGCTTGTTGTGTTCACGATACGACCGTAGCCAGCCTTCATCATACGAGGAAGGTAGTGGTAGCAGATAATCATCGGAGCGATGATGTTGACCTTTAGGCTGTCAACGAAGTCAATGGCAGGAGTGTCGAAAATCTCAGAGCGGTAAGTAACCTGAATGCCAGCGTTGTTGAGCACATATTCGATGTTCAGACCTTCGTCATCTATTTTCCTTAACATCGCGCGCACCTCATTCTCGTCCTCAAGGTTCGCAGCAACAGTCATCACCTTCACACCCTTCTGCTGAGCCTTCTCGGCAACCTCGTCAAGATGTGAAACACTACGGCTGTGCAACACCAGGTTGCAACCGTAATCCGCAAGCTTCTGAGCAACCAAAGCACCGATACCACGGCTTGCTCCAGTCACCAAAGCCCATTTTCCATTGATATTTTCCATTAGATTTAAGTGGGTTATAAAATATTAATTAAGTTTCGTTTCCTTGGGCGCAAAGGTACTAATATTTTTCCAAATATCAGTAATTTCCAATGTACTTAAGAGTATATTATACCTTATTGGGTATAATATACAAAGAAAAACACAATTATTCAACACAATTATACCTTTTCGGGGCGATTCTATTTGTTTTATTGATATTTTTACTACCTTTGCACCCGAAAAGGTATAATCAAATATTAAGCAATGGCAATAACAAAGTTATCAGAAACAGTAAAGAATCTCCGTAAGGAATATAAACTTACCCAAGACGATCTTGCTATGAAATCTGGCGTAGGGCTTCGTTTTGTGCGTGAATTGGAACAAGGAAAGCCAACGGTTCGCATGGACAAAGTAAACCAAGTGCTGGCTCTCTTCGGTATGGAACTTGGCGCTGTACGTTCAGAAAGGAGTGAATTATGAGACAGGGACGCGTTTTTCTTCGTGATTCATTACAGAAGAACAGAAACAACAATTCAAAGCTCTCATATCCCAACGCCTTGCTGCTCTTGCCAAGAAATAGGGGTAGGGTTGGAATTTTTTAAGGTTATCTTTTAAAAAACATTTTTCGCCAAAAACTTGCCGATACCGGAAAAAAGTGGTACTTTTGCACCGAAAAACAATGCGAAAACTTGCCGATAATGGAACTCAGACGATTCTACTATCGCGGTCTGCAGCAATGGCAACAGATACCCGAATATCTGCGAGACACCTGCCTTACTGCACAAGACAACTACAAGGACATTCTGAATTTCTTCAGGATTAAATTCTAAATCATTTACAATTCACCAAACATTTTAGTGTTTTTTTCTGCCTAAAGTTGGAGAAACGAAAATACAACGATCTTTCCAAAGTAAACATTTCCACTTACAAAAACGGCCACAACTCTCCACCTCACCACAGACGCATTGCAAGTATCTGGAATATAATGGTTTGCACTTGCGGCGAGTTGCTCAAACTCACCGCAACTCACCGCAATTGCAAATACCTATAAATCTGGACGTTACGACAAGCTTGCGGTGAGGTGGCGAGTTGTGAGCAAAAAAAACGGGTTCTACTTCACTTTAGTGGCAACCCTTTCGGTGATTAGTGGCAACCCTTTCGGTGAATAGTGGCAACCCTTTAGGTGAATAACGGCTGAAGGCCGTCAACATTCTAGCCTAGGGCAGCGCCCTAGGTAGTGAATGTCACAATGGAAACTCGCCGCAACGCGGCAATAACAGGAATGGGCGACGCCCTTTGGCTTAACCCGAACGTTGCAGGATAATTAGGCGTGTAGAAAGCTGCGTTGCAGCATATTGTCATGCCGCGTTGCAGCATATTGTCATGCCGCGTTGCGGCGTATATCACAAATTGCAACATCTATACCTAGGGCGCTGCCCTAGGCTAGAATGTTGACATCCTTCAGACGTCCTTGTTGCCCTAGGGTGCTGCCCTAGGCTAGAATGTTGGCATCCTTCAGACGTCCTTGTTCCCACTAAAGTGAAGCAGAACCAAAAATCGGTTGTATTAAGCACAAAAATAGCGTAGCATAGGTAGAAGAAACACAAAACGTAGGGCGAGGATTTCCGAGCCGTGTACACATAGATAATATGCGTTGCGGCGGCTCGGAAATCCTCGCCCTACTATATTGGTAGTCAGTCAATGGTGCGGTGAGGGCGCCGCACCTCCATAAACAATTACTTCACTTCCCAAGTGTCGTTTGTCTCGAGGAGCTCTGCGAAAGTGTGGTACTTCTTTGATGCCTTCACTTCCTCGATCTGTGCTTCTACAGCGTCGTTGTATGTTGGAGCGTCAACGTCACGGATTACGCCGAGAGCGATAGGGAAACCGTTTGTGCCGTCCATCATGGCAAGCTTGAGCTGGAGGGTATTGTCCTCGCAGTGAGCGTCGTGAACGAGAATGTCCTTCTCTGTGATGCCGTTCTCGCCAAGCTTTACAACCTTGAGGGAGAAGCCGTCCTGCATGATACCGAACTCGTTGTTCTCACCGAAGATGAGTGGCTGACCGTGCTTCACATAGATAGCGTTCTTAGCACGTCCTTCCTTAGAATAAACAGAGTCGTGAGTACCGTTGTTGAAGATTACGCAGTTCTGGAGAATCTCGCAAACAGAAGCGCCCTTGTGACCGTAAGCAGCCTTGAGAACCTCTACTGTGCCTGGAGCGTCTGTGGCAACGGCACGAGCGAAGAAATGTCCGCGAGCACCGAAGCAGAGTTCTGCTGGACGGAATGGGTCTTCCACTGTTCCGTAAGGAGATGACTTGCTGACGAATCCGCGTGGAGATGTTGGAGAATACTGACCCTTGGTAAGACCGTAGATACGGTTGTTGAGGAGGATCATGTTGAGGTCGATGTTACGACGATTGGCGTGGATGAAGTGGTTACCACCGATAGCGAGGCCGTCACCATCACCAGAGATCTGCCAAACAGCGAGGTTTGGATTAGCAACCTTGGCACCAGTAGCGATGGCAGCCGCACGACCGTGGATAGTGTTCATGCCGTAAGTTGCCATGTAGTGTGGCAGACGAGATGAACAACCGATACCAGAGATAACTGCTATATCCTGTGGAGCAACGCCGATCTCAGCCATTGCCTTATGAAGAGATGCGAGGAAGAAGTGGTCGCCGCATCCAGGACACCAACGTGGCTGTCCTTTTTTATAATCGTTTGCTGTAAACATAGATATTTTTTTTATTTAACAACGATTCAACCAAATTCAAACAAATTTTCTGAGTGACATCTGTTTCGGTCCTTATTTGGTTAAATTAGGTAGAATCCTTGTTGTAAACATAGATGATATTTTTATTTAACAAAGATTCAACCTAATTCAACAAAATATCATCATCTGTATTTCTGGTAGAATTTGGTAGAATCGTTGTTTTTATTTACCTATTATTATATTTGTACCTAATTGTATATCATTGCCAAGTTTAGTATGGAAGGCTATCTTATCCAATTATTTGTGTATCGTTCATATTTCAGATTGTCTTCGCCAAAATTGATCAGGACACCTCTTGTATAGCCAGTTGCCTTTATATAGTTAAGAATTTGTGCCTTATGAATTTGGGAGATTTCCGAAACAGCCTTTAACTCAACGATAATGTTACCATAACAAACAAAATCCGCTTTGTAGTTTGCTCCCAACGACTCCCCTTTATACGAAATAGGTATTTCTACTTCTCGTTCAAAAGGAATGCCACGCAACGCAAACTCTTTAGCCAAAGCTAACTGATACACATGTTCTACATATCCACAATACAAATGACGATGTACCTCCATTGCGGCTCCTATGATCGCATACGTTTCAGGATCTGTCATTTTGGTTGAATTTGGTAGAATCCTTGTTATAAGAATATTATTTGTTAATAATTGCGTTGAAAGCCTCTACGAGTTCTGCAACCACGAATGGCTGTCCCTTGACCTGATTGAACTGTGCTGGTACGAAGTTGTCGATCTTCATGCGGAGGAAGCCGGCGAGCTGTCCCATGTTCTGCTCTGCCACTACAACCTTTGGATACTTCTTGAGAACCTCTTCCGTGTTCTTTGGCAGTGGGTTGATGTACTTGAAGTGTGCCTGTGCAACCTTCTTGCCTGCTGCACGCATCTCGTCCATTGCTGCACGGAGGTGACCGTAAGTACCGCCGAAGCCTACGATGAGGAGTTCTGCGTCGTCAACATCACCTTCAACTACGAGATCTGGCACCTCGATATTGTCAATCTTCTGCTGACGGAGACGTGTCATGAGGTCGTGGTTCTCAGGGTTAGTAGAGATGGCACCTGTCTTGTTGTCCTTCTCAAGACCACCGAGGATATGAGTGAAACCTTCACGACCAGGAACAGCCCAATAGCGAACGCCCTTCTCGTTGCGGTTGTAAGGAGCCCAGTTGCCCTTCATTTCCTCTGGAACGTAAGGTGGATTGATGGCAGGATATTCTGCAAGGTCAGGGAGCTTGAATGCACCAGAACCGTTTGCTACGTAAGCATCTGTGAGGAGAACGACAGGAGTCATGTATTCGAGTGCCATCTTGGAAGCCTCGTAAGCTGCGTCGAAGCAGTCAACTGGAGATGTTGCAGCCATTACAGGCATTGGAGACTCACCGTTACGTCCGAAGAGCACCTGTAGAAGGTCAGTCTGCTCTGACTTTGTAGGAAGACCTGTAGCAGGGCCACCACGCTGAACATCAAGAACAACGAGTGGGAGTTCCATGATAACAGCGAGGTTCATAGCCTCTGACTTCAAGCAGATACCAGGACCTGAAGTAGAAGTTACGGCGAGAGCACCAGCGAAAGAAGCACCGAGAGAAGATGCGCAACCTGCGATTTCGTCTTCACACTGAACAGTAGTCACGCCGAGAGACTTATGCTTTGAGAGTTCGTGGAGAACGTCTGTTGCAGGAGTGATAGGGTAAGAACCGAGGTAGAGCTTCAAGCCAGCCTTCTCAGCTGCAGCGATAAGACCGTAGGCAGTAGCCTTGTTACCAGTGATGTCCATGTAGCGTCCTGGCACCTTGTTCTTAGTCTCTATGCGGTAAGTGTTTGGAACGGATGCGTGTACGTTGTGACCGTAGTCGAAACCAGCCTGAACAACCTTGATATTGTTCTCAGCGATAGCAGGCTTCTTGGCGAACTTCTCGCGGAGGAAGTTGTTTACGAGTTCAAGGTCGCGGTTGAAGAGCCAGCAAACGAGTCCGAGAGCGAACATGTTACGGCACTTCATGATAGCCTTATTGTCCATGCCTGACTCAGCGAGGCAATCCTTTACCATCTGAGTGAGTGGACACTGGATAACGCAATCTGGGTCGATGTTCATCTCGCCGAGGTAATCCTCAGTCTTGAACTCAGCCTTCTGGAGATCCTTTGGACCGAAAGAATCTGTGTCGATGATGATAGTAGCGCCCTTCTTGGCGTACTTATATTGAGTCTTGAGCGCAGCAGCGTTCATGGCAACGAGCACATCGCACTTATCGCCAGGAGTATAAACAGCGCCTGCACCAATGTGAACCTGGAAGCCAGACACACCAGTGAGCGAACCCTGCGGAGCGCGGATGTCAGCTGGATAGTCAGGGAAAGTAGAAATACCGTTACCGATAGTAGCAGAAACGGTAGAGAAGATGTTTCCGGCGAGCTGCATACCGTCGCCAGAGTCACCAGAGAAGCGTACTACAACGCTGTCAAGTTCTTTAATTTCCATATATTTACGTATTTGTGTTAGTTTTGCTGTTAAATAGACCGAAGTTGAAACTTCGGGAACTGTAGCCGATAGACCGAAAGCGGAAGTTTCGGGGAATGGCGGCTTTTCTCCTGAAATACAGCGCAAAGTTAAGCATTTTGTGTGACAAATGTGACAAAGTGTAAGCAAAAGCTATGTTTGCGCGCACAAAATATGAGTTATATCATTTTGAAAATTGCAAAATGTCAGTTTTTCTGTCTTGATTGTAACATTTTGCATATTTGACAAACTTCCAGTAAAATTATTGTGCTATGAACTGTTCGAGCAGTTCGGCAGTGAGGCGAAGGTGGAATCTGCCCTCCTTAGCCACGGCGATTCTTCCTGTCTCCTCGGAAACAACGATGGCTATGGAATCACTGTTTTGCGAGATTCCCATGGCAGCACGGTGGCGAAGACCAAGCTCGTTTGGAATGTCGTAGTCGTGGGTGACAGGCAGAATGCACGCCGCCGCCTTTATCCTTCCGTTTGCAATGATCATCGCTCCGTCATGAAGGGGGGAGTTCTTGAAGAAGATGTTCTCTATAAGTCGCTGGGAAATCTTTGCGTCGATGGTTTCTCCTACCTGAATGATGCTGTCAAGACTCTGGTCTCTCTCGAGTACAATGAGTGCGCCAACCTTATGTCGCGCCATGTTCATGCACGCCATGACGATAGGGAGCACTTCCGCTCTCTTGTCCTCCTTGCTGTCTTGCTGGTCGCTGTGGAAAGAACTGATGAATTTCTTTACGCTTTTGTTTGAGCCGAGATTATAGAAAAAGCGGCGGATTTCGTCCTGGAAGATGACCACCAACGATACAACTCCCGCACTTGCCAAGCCCTTGAATATGCCGCCAAGCAGACGCATGTCGAACACAAGGCTGACAAGGAGGAACAGCAAGGCAAAGATGACGATGCCGACAAAGACATACAGCGAACGCGAGCGTTGCAGTATTCGGTAGAGCGAAAACAGCAACAGTGCGAACACGATAATGTCCACAAAATCTATCAGGCTGAAGTTTAGTACGTCAAGTATGTTCATTGGTTTGTTCGTTCTTGCGAGCGAGGGTAATGGCTAATGGCTAATGGCCGAAGGGGGTGGGGGTAACGTTAAGGTTAAGCCTCATGACAAGGCTCACTGCTTCCTTTGCCGCCTTCACGTCATGCACACGCAGAATGTCGGCAGCACCTTTCATCAGCGAGATTGTGTTTATGACTGTTGTCCCATTGAGGGATTCTTCCGGAGTGATGCCAAGCGTCTTCCATATCATGGATTTGCGTGATGCTCCGATGAGTATTGGCAGATTGAACTCGCGCAGGAAACTGATGTCTTTCAGGACGTCGAAGTTCTGCTGCAATGTCTTTCCGAAGCCGAAGCCGGGGTCAAGGATGATGTCTTTTGCGCCAAGGTCACGAAGTTGCTGGACTTTCTCTGCGAAACTCAAAGCCATGTCGTGCATTGTCGGCTTCGTTGACATTAATATATATGGAACGCCGAGCTCAGCAACGGTGGTGAACATGTCAGGATCTTCTCCTTCCGACACGTCGTTTATTATCATGTCGCCATAATTCTCTATGCACATCCTTGCCACGCTCGCACGGAAAGTGTCAACAGAAAGCGGGATGTCAGGTGCAGCCTCCTTGATTATCGGTAGGGCAAAGCGCAGACGTTCCATCTCCTCCTCTTCCGTGGCGAATACGCAGCCGGGACGTGTGGAGCAGGCTCCGACATCAATCATGTCGCCGCCTTCCCTCACGATCTCCAATGCGCGCTCACGAATCTCGTCTTCCGACTGCTTGCGCGAGCCTGAGAAGAACGAGTCGGGAGTGCAGTTGAGAATGCCCATGACAAGGCATTCCCCTGGATTACTGTCTGCTATGAAATTCGACAATGTCATTTACTTTGCGATATACTTCTTGCCATTCTTGATAACGATGCCGTGATAGCCTGTTCCCACCTTCTGACCAGAGAGGTTGTATCTGTTCTGCATCCTCTGTTCTGTGTTCACGATTGGCATGATGGCATTTGCTTCCGCCTTTTCGATGATGATCTCGTCAAGGAAGAAACGTCCTCTTGAAGGATTGCGGAAACGGATGTTTGTCACGTTGCCCACAGTCATTGTAGCCTCACAGTCATTCCACTGACCAGCAACGAGTTCGAATGTGGTCTGTGAGAATACCGTTGTCGTATTGTTCGGGTCGGAAATAGAGATCTTTGGACTCTCGTTGCCATAGCGTGCAGCCTTGAAAGTCAGCTTGTAGTCGCCCGGCTCAAGTTTGATGTCGTCTGTTGTGGCAACACCAGCTGCTGTGCTTGAACCCAGGATGACGCATTTGTATGCGCCCTTGCCATTTGTTGTAGTCCATTCGTTGTCAGTGACAAAGTCGGAAGTAGTGACATTCGTCCAAACATTGTCACAACCGCCTGTACCTGAACATTTGTTGAACGATTCATAGTAGAGCCAACTCTCAGGAATGTCAGAACCGGCTTTTGGATCCTTGGTCTTGAAGGAAATCGTCTTGTCTGCATTGAGGACAATGTCGTAGATCATCATTGGGCAATCCTTGTTTCCCTTGCTGTCGCCCGTGTACCACTTCAGTTCCACATAGTCGCGACCCTGATATGGGTAAAGGTCACCTTTTACCTGTGATGTCTTATCTGTTGCATAACTACCGTCTGCAGGTATGTAGGTGTAGCGAGAATACTTGTTTATGCTTGGAATGCTTGCGCAGTTTACGACATTGCTGCTCCATGCCTCAGCCTTGTAGTCTATGTGAAGCACGCGCAACCCCTTTGCTCCAAAGAATCCTTCTGCCCAGCTTACATTCTGGATTGGTTCGAAAGCATAGAACTCGTTCTTGTTGTTTGGGTTTGTCATGATATAAACATCGCCGCCATCCTTGTCTGTGATAGGACGAAGGTGGCTGTATTCCTTGTCCATTTCCAGCTCTTGTGGCGTTATCCATCCTGCCGTCATCTTCTCGTAGATGGAGAATGGGGCAGGGCAGAAGCCTGTTTTGTTGTAGCTACCAGAGTCAAGCAAGTCCCAATAGTCCATTGCTGTCAAGCCTTTTTCGGCACAAGCATAGTCGGGATCGTAGAGGTCAGGATAACCAAGGCAATGTGCAAACTCATGGCAGAAGGTGCCGATGCCGCTATCCATGTCGCCTTCACCGAAGTTCCAGTTTATCTCGTTCGTACAAGCGTAAGTGTTTACCAACTTTCCTCCAACGTAAGGCTTGTTGTAGTACATTGACGATTCGTGAGGCCAAATGAGTGACGTGTCATCGGTCTTTGTAGCCTGGCCGTAGCCGGCATAAAGCACGAATACCATGTCTATCTCGCCGTCATCGTCCCAGTCATATTGAGTCCAGTCTATGCTCTCGTCGTATTTGAGTTCGCTGATGGCAGTGCGGATCATTGTAGGCACTCCATTGGTGTAACTCCCGTGTGGGTTAGGCATCGTGATGATAGGAGTAACGTCAAAATCAACGGAGAACTTGTCGTTCGACTGGTCGAAGAAGTACTGCTTCACGCTCTTGTCATAGCCCTTAGCCCTAAGCTCCGGGTTACCTTCGCCACCTTCGTTGAGCACCTTCTTGTAGAATTCTGGTGTGTGCTCTTTTGTGAAATGTATGTCAGCAAATTGGATGAGCATGACAAGTCCCTTCTTGACTCCGCTGAGTTTCTTGAAGCCAGGAAGTCTCATCTTGCCAGTGTTTACTTCGCCAAAACTGTTTCCGAAGTTCTTCTCAAAGCGAGCCATGCGGCGAGAAGCGAGTTCCTGGCGCTTGTCGTGTGCTGCTTCCTGAAACTCGTGGGCGTCGATTTTCACGAAAATGTTGTTGCGTTCTACAAAGGCATTGCCAGCCTCACTGCGCCAATAGTGGCACAGTTCGTCGCCCACAGCCTCCACTCTCACCTTGCTTCCGTCAGCAAGGGTGATGGTTTTCCATTGGCCGCGCTGTACGGGTACGGCCATGGCGAATACTGCCACGAGGGCAAACAGGTGTGTTAAGAATAGCTTTTTCATGGGTGCAAAGTTAAGATTTTCTTTGCTATTGTCAAAATTATTCGTGCAAAAGTTGGGATTGCTTTTGCAAATACGAAGTAAATTGCTACCTTTGCGCAGCAAACTATGCACAAAAAAGCATATAGACTTTACTATGAACTACGAAGAAACCATTGAATATCTCTTCAACTCCACTCCTATGTTCCACAAGGTTGGCTCAGCCGCATACAAGGAAGGACTGGAGAACACCTACGCTCTCGACGAGCATTTCGGTCATCCTCATCGCAATTACCTCACCATACACATTGGCGGTACGAACGGCAAGGGCAGTTGCTCTTCCATGATAGCTTCATATCTTCAGACGCTTGACTACAAGGTGGGACTTTACACCTCGCCTCATCTCTACGATTTCCGTGAGAGAATACGCGTGAATGGCAAGATGATTCCGGAGCAGGAAGTGGTGGATTTCGTTGAGAATCACCGCGGTTTCTTCGAACCTCTGCAGCCAAGTTTCTTTGAACTTACCACGGCTCTTGCCTTCAAGTATTTCGAGAAATGCAGTGTTGACATTGCCGTTGTGGAGGTGGGTCTTGGCGGAAAGCTCGATTGCACGAACATCATCAGTCCGATACTCTCCATCATAACGAACATCAGTCTTGACCATACGGCACTTTTGGGCGACACGCTAATGGAGATAGCCCTTCAGAAGGCGGGTATCATCAAGCGTAATACGCCTATTGTCATTGGCGAGACACTGCCTGACACGCAGCCTGTCTTTGCAGCCGTTGCATCGCAGTTTGAAACGGACATATACTACGCTGAGCAGGAAACCCTGATGAGCGAGGTGAAGGACTACTTCGACATCTGTGAACTTCAGGGCAACTACCAGAAGCTCAACCTCCGCACAGTGCTCACTGCCGTGAAGCTCTTTGACGAGATAGGCTTGCGAACGGACTTTGAAAAGTTCAGGATCTCGCTGCAGAACATATCCAAGAACACTGGTTTGATGGGCAGATGGCAAGTGGCAAACGAGCATCCAAAGACCATCATTGATACTGGCCATAATGAGGCTGGCTGGCAGTTTGTCTCAAAGATGCTTGCCGACACGCAGAAGGAATGCGAGGGAAAAGGCGGAAAGCTCCGCATCGTCTTTGGAATGGTTGACGACAAGGACGTTGATTCCGTCATGAAGATGCTGCCGAAAGATGCCACATATTATTTCACCCAAGCGCAATCCCACCGTGCCATTCCATACCAGAAGATAATGGAAAAAGGTGAAGCTAACGGCTTGAAAGGCAACGGCTTCGCTACATCAGGCGCAGCTTATCAGGCAGCAAAGAAAGATGCCTCCGAGAAAGACGTCATCTTCATCGGAGGCAGCAATTATATTATCGGGGATATAAGCGAATTCTAACCCAAATAATTGGACCTTTATGTCAATAAATGGTTTAACGGACTAATTGGGTTTAATCTTCGTCACTGTCGTCAATGATCCCGAATGCGCCTTTGCTGCGGGCATCATATGCGTTGACAGAGATCGTTGATCCGGTCAAGGATGCTGGAGCCATTTGGTTCATCAGTTCTTCAGTGTCCAGCTTTATTGTCTTTATTTTCGGTGTCTTATATGTTTTCATAATTATCTTGTGGAATTTGTTTTGTTTTGTCACGCAGATTAAGCGGATTTTGCAGATTGATTGAACATGCGTTATCTGCTGAATCTGCTGAATCTGCGTGGGTATAAAGATTTTACGAGTTATTTTCCGGAAATATTATGTTTTACTACTTCCTCAAGAGTTTCTTTCCGTTCTTGATCACGATGCCACGGTAGTTCTCGTTGACCTTTTGTCCAGCGAGGTTGAAAGTGCCTTTAGCCTTTAGCTTGTAGCCTTCAGTCTCAATCGGAGATTGAACAACAGTTGCCTCGCCATCATCCACTGTGAATCGCATTGCCTTGGCGTTAGTTTGTGAAGGCTTGAAGTATGCGCGGAAGCCCTTCATCATGCCTGGGTTCACTGGGTTCACTGTTGTGCCGGAGCCGATGACCTTGCAGCCTTCGCCAAGCTCTGTTGGGCTATAAACGCCAATGAAGTCGCCATCGCTCGCAGGAGCTGCTGTGGAAATCATTACGTTCTTGAATGTTGGATTAGCAACTGCCTCGTTGACCTTCACGATGTAAGCCTTGCCAGCCTCGATATTGTCAACGGTAGTGAAACGGTAAGTATCGCCGTCAAGCTCATTGAATACTGCCACCTGAGCGAATGGAGAGTCTGCCACGCTTACAGAGAATGGCAAGCAGAGAGAGTACCAGCCATCGTTAGCAAATGAACGCTGAAGGGTAACATCCGCCTTGACCTCGCTCGTTGGATTTTCGAAAGTCTTGGTGTCGTCAAGAGAGAGTAGGGACTTTAGCAAGTCTTTAGTATCCACTATATGTTCTACTCCGTTCTCATCTTCATACGAAGAACTGAATTCTTCATAAGTGCATGCTTCTACATATTCCGCATACGAGTTGTATGGTACGATAATCTCTTGCAAATTGTTACATCCCTCGAAATTTAAATCATATTCTAGCACATTAGAACATTCCGCAAGCAGTGTTATACTTGTAAGATTGCGATTATTGAAGAATGCTCCACCATATACATATCCTGCAGTGCTTGGAAGTGTGATGCTCGTTAAGCGGTCAGGGCGTAGTATTGTATAAAACTGAATCCACAGAACAGGTGTGCTACAGATGATGCGTCCTTTTTGTGTTGTTACATCATATTCATGTTTGATTGCAGTAGCGCCAAATAAAATTTCGCCAAAATTATCCTCTCTATCAGGAATGTTATCTGTGTAATCATAAGCTATTTCTTTTCCGTCTTCGCGGTCTTCCATGATAAAGCTAAGTTTTTCCGTTGCAGTATATTCAATGACGCAGTCAGCACCAACGTCGTGACCACACACAGTACACTTGAGGTCATCGTTGATGGTGTGTCCAAGAGGTGAGATTTCCTCAGTTTCAGTTTCTTCACATCTTAAACAAATGTGCTTCTTTTCGCCAGATACTGTGCAAGTCGGTTCCTTTGTCACGATGCCATCTCCGTAGATATGCTCATGCTCCTTTATGTCACCACAGATGCTGCAGAAAACACTTTCGCCGTCATACTGATGATGACATGGATAGCCCATCAAGCAGAGTTCGCCAACCTCGTAGATGTCTCCGTTGATGTCTCCCTTCTCTACTCTAATGATCTCAAACTTGAAGAACTTGTAGTAGGTGTCTTGGAGATTTTCTGCTATTGTATAATCATTGCTTCGGGCAGATTTCTCTGTTGTCAACTGCGCGTCAGTGACGTGTGAAATTTCTGTCCATTCGTCACTTGATTTCTCCTTTGCATACAGTATCCACTCCTTAGGGTTGCGGTTGTTTCCACTGTTGACAATATCATTGCCTGTGTATAGGTGATAATTAACAAGCTTTGCTTTTCCGTCATTCTTCAATACTATGTAAGGATTGCCCTTGCTGAAATTGCCACACCATTTGTTTGTGGTGGTGCCGTCAATAGCTTTGTCAGGACCTTCCGTGTTGAATCCGCCAAGAGATTCTTCTATCGTGAATGACAGATGCGATAGTTTCTTGTAGCCACACTCTGTGCAGATATCATCAGAACCGAATGTGTGTGCTGCAGGACGAACCCACTCGCCCTCTGCAAGTTCATTGCCTTCTTCATCAAAGTATTTGTTGCAGTCAGTACACTGGTGGTAAGCGATGTTGCCATCCTCGGTACATGTAGGCTTTATAGCTTCGGTGAGTTCGCCGCAATTGTGTACTACAGTATTACCGTATGATTTGTTAGAGTTCATACAGTCAGTGAATACAGTACTGCCTTCTGCCTTCTGGAGCGTAGGGTGTGTGTCAGTGCCAATCTTCTGATACCAAAGCTGAGAACCATCGGTCTTGCCAGCAGTCCAGTTGCCTTCCCCGTCCATCGAGCCATTGAGAAGCCATGCCACCTCACCGCTCGCAAACTGTTCTGCAGTCTTGCCTATAGCACTCAGACCGCCAGAAATTCCTTCGGTCTGGAGGTAGTAGTTGTTGTTGAGAGTCATTTGCTCCGTAGATGTGGCAATCTCTCCAATTATACCACAGGTGTTCGTCTCCCCTGTTACCTTTCCTGTGTTGAAGCAATTTATTACGTATGCATAGTACCAATTTATGTGTCCAGTTATACCTCCAATACCATTCTCACCTGATATGTTTCCTGTATTGTAACAATTTTTGATATGACCGGTACCTAGATCTCCGCTGATACCGCCTATCCAGTGTGAGCCACTTACAGCACCACTATTGTAGCAATTCTCAATGTGACTTACATCCATGTATCCGCAAATGCCTCCGGCAGCTTGGACTGGTCCTGCAGTAGCCTGTCCATTCTTAAATGTTACGGATGCATTATTGTGGCAGTTTATGATGTTTGCATTATAAACCTTTCCGCATATAGCTCCAACGATATTGGTGCCGGTGATGTTTCCTGACTCAATGCCAAGATTCTTGATTGTACCTTCGCTATAACTGCAAAATCCTACCATCGAGCGATCATCATTTATATAAAGATTCTTCAGCACATGACCATCGCCGTCGAAGGTTCCATGATATCCGTAAAAAGGCAGCCAACTGCCGATGGTCTCATTGCATAAAACCGCCATGTCGATGTCTGCAGTCAGTTTGCCGCATATATGGCTACCAACATTTCCTGTCATGTCGCGGAACAATCCCAGCTGACCAGCGTTGCCAATCAGGTAAGGGTCATTTGCAGTACCATTACCAGCAGTGATAGACTCATATACATTGCATTGTGTGCAGACACCGTTCACGTAGTTGTGCTGATGATTCTGCTTGTCACCACAAATGGTGCAGATGCCACCCGAATAATAGTCGTTGTCGTGATAGATATTACCGCCCTCAAAGCAGAGTTCACCAATCTCAAAGATTTTATCAAACTTCTCAGGTTGGTCTCCAATATTGATGAGCTCAAACTTGAAGTATTTGTAGTATTCCTCCTGGTATGCATCATCAACGAAGTAATATGAGCTTCGTGTTGAATTTGTTGATGGCAGTTTGGCATCAATGACATGAGATATCATTGTCCATGGGTCATTGATTTTCTGCTTTGCATATAGTTTCCATTCCTTTGGGTTGCGATTCTGGTAACCAGACATTTCATCGCCAGGGTGGATGTCATTGCCTGTGTAGAAATAGTAGCGTTTTATGTTTGCCATACAGTCATGGCGCAGCAACGCGTACGGATTTCCGTTAGATATTTTTCCACACCATTTGTTGGTTGTATTGTCATCAAAAGCAAAGGCAGCAGTCTCGTCAGCATTTTCGGAAGGAACACCACGCAAAAAGTCGAGAGATATGGGGAATTGCTCTTTTTCGCCGCAATATATGCAGTATCCGCTATTGTTGAAAGTATGCGTATGCTCTTTTATCTTACCACAGATGCTGCAGATGGCACTGTTTGAAGCATACTGGTGAGCGCAACCTACAAGGCATATCTCACCAACCTCATAGATGTTGCCTTGCTCTGTACCCAGAATTTCGAATCTAAAATAGTTGTACTCGATGTTCTTATATGCTTCATCAATCCAGTAATCCTTACTTCGTGTGGAAGCCGTAGTAGGCAGCCCAGCGTCTGTGACGTGAGAAATCAATGTCCAGTTGTCACTTTCATTCACCTTGGCATACAGCTTCCATTCCTTAGGATTGCGCTGCTGCTTGCCAATAGCATCCTCGTAGTTGATGTCATTACCCGTGTAGAGGTAATAGCAATCCAGCTTAGACTTTTTAGTAAGTTGTACTTCCACGAAAGGCAATGTGACGGAAGTTATGTCGCCACACCATTTATTTGTGGCAATGCCGTCGAAAGCGTTGTTTGCTCCCTCACCATCATTACCTCCAGAAGATGCTCCGACGGTTACTGACAGTAGCGTGTAGTCATCTGCCATGAGATTCATAGGCATCAGCATCAAAACCAATGCCCATAGAATGGCTGTAAAACGTTTTGTGGTTTGAAGTTTTTTCATAATCTTGTAATTATTGTTTGGTCAAATTTGCGCGCAAATTTACAAAAAATATGAAGAAACAGAGCTTGCAAAATGTTTAAAAATGCAAAACATGCATGAAATTTTTACGTTTTGCAAGCTTTATACGTAAAATTCAATGATTCGTGCTGCCTCTTCCGGAGCATTCTTGTTACCAAGGAGTTGCAACACCTCGTCGTAGCCAGCAAGTTGCGCTTGTCTTTCTGCGGACTTTTCGTCAAGCAAAGGTGCGAAAGATGCTGCGATTTGCTCTGTTGTGCATGTGTCGGCAACTTGTTCCGGCACGACCTCGCGGTTGGCAATGAGGTTGACGAGCGACACCCATCTGACCTTCAGCAGATACTTGCGGAGGGTCTTGAAAAGCCAGTGCCAACCTGTTTCATAGACAACCACCTGAGGAACCTTGAAAAGGGCGGTCTCAAGCGTTGCCGTTCCGCTGACAACGAGTGCTGCGTAGGCATGATAAAGCAACTTGTAGGTCTCGCCAAAGATTACCTTATAGCGGTCAGTATCAACGAATTGACCATAGAACTCTGGCTCCAAACCCGGAGCTCCCGCTATCACGACCTGGTATTCAGAGGTTTCACTAACTTGATTAAGAGTTTGCTCTATTGCTCCAAGCATCTTCGTAAGGTTGCTTTTCAGTTCCTGCTTTCTGCTGCCGGGAAGCACGGCTATTATCTTTTTTCCCTCATCCAAGCCATGACGCTTGCAGAATTCCCCCTTTGTTTCCGTATATGAAGCCTTGAACTCACGCACTTCCTGTGCAGTCGGATTGCCAACATAGTTTATCGGATAGCCATGCTTCTGCTCAAAGAACGGCACTTCGAACGGCAGGATAGAGAACAGTTTGTCCACATCGCGCTTGATGTTCTTTATGCGGTACTCCTTCCACGCCCAGATCTTCGGCGCGATGTAGTAATAGATTTTTGGTTTGGGGGTTTGGCTTTTTTGCTGAAATTTGCACAAAGGGGTCAGACCCTTTTGTGCAAATTTTGCGCGTTCTGCGTGGATATACTTTGCTATGTCGAGGTTGAAGCCCGGGTAATCGACAAGGATGAGGACGTCGGGTTGCCACTGCATGATGTCCTTCTTGCACATCGCCATGTTGCTGAAAATGGTGCGGAGGTGCAGGAGTACAGGGATGAAACCCATGTAGGCGAGTTCCTTGTAATGCTTCACGCGGACGCATCTGCCTGCAGGCATGGCTTCGCCGACGGCAGTCATCATGTCACCGCCGAAGAAGCGGAACTCCGCTTCTGCATCACGCTTTGCTATCTCCGCCATCAAATGTGATGCATGGAGGTCGCCAGAGGCTTCGCCAACTATCAGATAGTATTTCATAATATATTTCGCGTGCAAATTTAGAAACATTTTTTGAAATACGCAAAATATAACTGAAGCAAATTATCTTAATACGCGTAATCTTGTCCGTAATACCTTTTTGACAAAATAGTATCAGTGTTCTTGTGCGTTTTTCGATGATTTTGGGCGTAATTGTAACTTATTGATAGCCAATAGCTTATGAAAGCAAATAAAAACTCCCACGGTTTTGCATCAAAACCGTGGGAGTTTTATGTAAAAAGTCATAGAGTTTTTGACCAAAAGTCACGGAGTTTTTATGCGTAACTCATGGAGTTGCGGAAAAACTCCCTTGGCGTGACAAAATAGTATCAGTGGGTTTAGCGCTTGAACTTCTTGTAAAGTTTCCACGCAAACCAAGCACCGTCAAGGGCGGTCATAGTAGCTGAAACCACGGACTTTGCGTCCATTCTGCCCAGCAATCCCATCCTTCCGCTCTTGCCCTTTGCCGGCTTAACGGGAGAAACGAGGGTGGCTTTCAGGGCAGTCATCTGCTTTTCCTGCTCCTTGATTTTTGCCTTTATGGCAGCCTTCTTGCGCGTGATATCATCAAGACTATTGTAAACCATAGCGTATCTTCTTTGAAAAAAGCATTAGTTAGGGAAATCAGGCAGTCTCCTCGTCGCCGGAATCAATCATTAGCGAGAAGAACTTGACAAGCGGATTCACTACCCATCGCTTACGGAAGATGATAAGCAGCAGGAAGAGTATGAGGTAGAACACTGCCAGCAGAAGGAAAGCCCAAGCCATTCCTATGAAAGAACTCAAGCCTACTGCTACGGCAATTGCCACAAGGATGCTGATGGAGAACATGAAGAAGAGGAACAGCATGATGAAGATGAGCGCAGCAAGTATGCGCACACCTTTGTCGGCTGCATCTATCTTCAAGTACTCCGCCTTCAAACTCGCCCAGTTCTTGAGAGAATCGATGAGTTTGGCTATGGCTTCAACGTTCTTGTCGGATGATATCATATTAGATGTTCTCGTCGGCAGCAGCGTCCTTGATGTCCTCAACAAGGTCGTTCACTTCCTTCATTGACAGCTTGAGATTGTGCTTGTTGCAGAAATCCTTTACTGTGTCTGTGATCTTCTCACGAGTGTCCTTACCCTTTTCTGGTGCAGCGAGGATGCCGAGAGCAGCTCCTGCGATGGCGCCACCTAAGAATGCGCCGATGTAACCGATTGCTTTCATGATCTTTAATGTTTTAAGTTGTTATTGTTTAAGAGTGTGCATTTCTTTCAATTTGCATTGGCAAAAGTACGATTATTTTTGATTGCGCCAAATGTTTTTGCCTACTTTTTTCCTAAAAAAACTAAAAAATAGGGCAATTAACAATTTTTATGGCAGATTATTGTTGCTATTTGCAGGAAAATTGTTACCTTTGCAACCAAAGTTTAATAATGTAGAACAAAAAAATCTTAGGATAAATATGAAAAAGTATTTGATTATGTGTGCAGCGATGGCTGTAACTCTTTCGTTTTCAAGCTGCGGTCTTTTCAACAAAGGCGGTAAGGAAAGTGCTTACAAGAAGGCTTACGAGAAGGCTCTCGCTGCAGAGAATGGTACTGCAGGTTCAGACGATGTCACGACTGCCGTAACAGAGACTACCGTAATCGAGGAGATTCCTGTAGCTCCTGTTGTCAGCAAGAACAACACATACGAGGCAACAGCAGACTACTCAGAGTCTATCCCTGTTCGTCAGGAAAGCTACTCTATGGTGGACGGTGCTGGCTTGAAGGCTTACAGCGTTGTTGTTGGTTCTTTCGGTGTAAAGGCTAACGCAGACCGCCTCCAGCAGACTCTCCGCAACAACGGCTACAATGCTCAGATAGTACGCTCTGCAAACAATCTCTATCGTGTGGTTGCTGCTACTGCAGACAACAAGAGAGATGCTGCTGCCGATCGCGACCGTCTCCGCAACCAGTATGCAGACGCTTGGATTCTCGCTAAGTAATGAGAATCGTAGCTATAGATTACGGCCGAAAAAGAACGGGCATTGCTGTCACAGACCCTTTGCAGATAATAGCCAATGGGCTTGTGACAGTGCCTACTCATACTCTTCTCTCCTTTCTTGAGGATTATATCCGTAAAGAACAGGTAGAGAAGATTATTTTTGGTGAGCCTAAGCAAACGAACGGCGAGGCATCTGAGAATTTTGCGCGAGTGCAGCAGTTTGTTAACCGTTGGAAGAAGCTTCATCCGGAGGTCCCCGTGGAGTTCTTTGACGAGCGCTTCACTTCCGTTCTTGCCCATCGTACGATGATAGACGCAGGACTCAAGAAGAAGGCGCGACAGGACAAGGCTCTCGTTGACACCATTTCCGCTACAATCATCCTGCAAGACTACCTTTCGTCAAGGAGGTAGCACCACCCCAACCCTCCCCGAACTGGGAGGGAGCATAAATCAGTATTGATTTCCACAAAAGGTAATCATACTTAATACTTATTACTTAATACTATAAAAAGTTGTTACTACCTATTTATATATATGGAATGCCTGTGCTCCGCAAGGTGGCAGAGGACATTACCCCAGACTATCCTGAGCTGAAGACACTCATCGACAACATGTGGCAGACGCTGGAAACGACGGGCGGCATCGGTCTTGCTGCGCCGCAGATAGGCAAAGCGATAAGACTCGTGGTCATAGACCTTGACCCTCTCAAGGAGGACATGCCTGAATACGCTGGTTTCAAGCAGGTCTATATCAACGCCCACATCGAGGAGTATGGCGAAGAGAAGGACTCAAGCGACGAAGGTTGCCTCTCGCTCCCGGGACTTTCAGAGAAAGTGGTGCGACCAACGAGCATCCGCGTGAAGTGGATGGACGAGGAGTTCAATGAGCATGACGAATGGGTGGATGGTTATCTCGCCCGTGTCATGCAGCATGAGTTCGACCATTTGGAAGGAAAGATGTATGTTGACCGTGTGAGTGCTCTCCGCAAGACGCTGCTCAAGAACAAGCTCAAGGCGCTCACTCAGGGCAAGTACAAGGCTGGATATAAGACGAAATCGCTCCGATAGGGCGATTTTGTCATTTGGGTATCATGCTTGGTGGCTGTGAAACGCTTTCTGCTCATATTCGCTTTGTTGCTCTCGGTTTGCGGCAATCTCTCGGCCCAATACAACTACAACCGACTGCTTAATGCCGGGCGTATTGCGCTCAGCTACAACGATTATGTGCTTTCCATCCACTACTTCAATATCCTTATCAATGCCAAGCCATACGAATATGAGCCTTGGTACCTGCGCTCCATAGCGAAATACAACCTCGGAGAGTATGACGAGGCGGCAAAGGATTGCAGCAAGGCGATTCAGCAGAACCCATACATTGCGGAGATGTACCACCTTCATGGCGTGTGTGCTCTCAAGCAAAAGGATTTTGACAGTGCCATAGCCGACTATGACAATGCCATCAGGATACAAGGCAACGTGAAGGACTATTGGATAAACCGCACGCTCTGCTATCTGGAAAAGAAGGATTATGGGAGGGTACACGAGAATGTTGACACAATCGTAAGGCGTTGGGAAAGGTCGGCGGAGCTGTATCTGCTGGACGCCGATGCCTATCTTAACGAGAAAGATACGCTGAAAGGAGAGGAGTGCATAAGGAAAAGCCTGGAGATAGACGAGCATAACGGCAAGGCATGGGAGTTTCTTGCCTTCATAAATCTTAACAAGAAGGATTGGCGTACGGCGGAAAGCGACCTAACGAAAGCCATACATTATCGTCCGAACTATGCCAAGCATTACCTGTATCGCGCGCTTGCACGCGTGAACATTAATAATATACGTGGTGCGCTAAGCGATTACGACAAGACCATCGAGCTTGCTCCGAACAATATGCTCGCCCATTACAACCGCGCTGTCATCCGACTGCAGGTGGGCGATGACAATCGTGCCATAGAGGACTTCGACTTCATCGTGGCTCGTGAGCCGCGCAATGTGATGGCTCGCTTCTGTCGTGCGGAGCTGCGTCTGAATACGGGAAACGTAAATGGCTCCATAGAAGACTACTCTGCCATCATTCAGGAACTTCCAAAAGCGTGGAATGTTCGCTTGAAGCGCGCAGAACTTTATCAACATGCGGGAAACATCAACGCTGCAATACAGGACTATACGGTAATGCTCCAGGAGTTCCCGGGCTCATGGTATCTCAGGCAACAGCGTGCGAGTCTCTATCGCAAGATTGGACAGAAGAACAAGGCTGAGCTGGATGAGTTTGCCATCATCAACGAGCAAAACGACAAGCACTTTGGCATAAACACGCAGCGATGGTCGAAGACAAAGCTGAACGAGGTTCGCAGACGTTCGGAGATAGACTTCGAGAAGTATCGACTCATTGTGGTGGACGACTCCGTAGAGGTGGAGCATGAGGTGATGAAGGACGATTTTGATGCCAACCACACCGGCTTCAAGATAGCCAAAGGAGATGATAGATTCCTCGACCAGGTGCTTATCTCTGACGAGGAGATGCAAGCAGATCCTATGTTGCAAAGTCCGAAAGTGAAGTACAACGACGGCTGTGTGGCTGCCAACGAGATGGAATACAATGAGGCTGTGGACCTCTTCTCCCAAGCAATAGAGAAGGATCCTGTATTCGGACGAGCCTATTTCAACCGTGCCTTGGCATTAGTGAAGATGAAACAGGAGGAAGCCGCCGTCAATGATTTCCTCAAGGCGGAGGCACTTGGCGTTGAGCAGGCTACCGTTCTTCTGAAGAAATACAACCAAAAGGCGACGAGCCAACCGTAATCGCTTTTACTAACTATGAAAACATACCCTTTGCTACAGTCGCAGATGAGCGTGGCTATGGAATGGATTGCGCATCCTGAAGCCACGAAATACAACCTGCCTGTTCACTTGGTGTTCCCGAAAAGGATTACCGCAGAGCGAATAAGGAAGGCTTTGCTGTGCATCATTGAGGCAAGGGAACTGCTGCGTTTACGTATTATTCAGGAGGAAAATGGGGAGATTAGGCAGTATGTTGACGATGACTTTGACCTTGACCTTGACTTTAAGGTGATGTCGGACGCAGAGGCAGAGCATTACATAAAGAATGATTTCCTGCGACCTTTCACGCCTTTCGCGGCAGAACCGTTGGTGCGCTTTGAGATAATAGAGGCAGAGAGCAATAACCATTTGTTGGCAGACTTCCACCATATACTGGCAGACGGCACAACGCTTGCACCGATATGGAGCATAAACGACCTGAAGGCTGCACTTGAAGGCGAGCCGCTGAAGCCGCACTGCCATAGCATCCTGCAATACGCGGAAGAAGAACAAAAGTCCTTTGGCTCAGAGCATTACGTACGAGCAAAGGCTTACTATAAGGAAAAATTCGCTGGCATATCTTTTACTAATCCTGCCACTCTCGGGAAACCGGCTTGGGGCAATCAGGTGGTCTGCTCCGAGTTTATTGATGCCAGTGAGGTTGAAGAGTGGGGTGGGGCAAATGGGGTTGCGAACAATCTGCTGTTTCTTTCTGCTTTTGAGATTGCGCTGTCACGCTTCAGCCGTGAGGAAAAGGTGGCTTTCTGCACTTTGAACCATGGCAGATCGGATCGGTTGTTGCGCAATATCTATGGGATGTTTGTCAGAAACACCCCAGTGACGGCTACCATTTGCCCTCGTAAAACTGCGCTCGACTTCGTGAAAGAGCAGCGTCGCGAACTGATTTCTACAATCCGTTATGGCGTTTATCCCATCACTCATTTCTGTCGCGACCTGAACAAATCCCTGGCTACGGTATTTGCTTTTCAGGGAGGAGAGATGCTTGAGTATCTCACCGTAGATGGCGAGAGAATAGAAGCTCCGCAGCTTCCGCATGGACTGACCGACGAGAATCTTGCCTGCATGATATACACTTCGGGCAAGGACTACGAGATTCGAGTCACTGCGAGCGATGCCTTGTACTCGGAAGAGTGGCTGCGGGCATTCGCAAAAGCCATTCGTGTTTGCGTAAGAAGCATCATGGACAATCCGCAACAGGCTATAAGCGAACTGCAAATCGTGGATGAAGCGGAGCGTGCGGAACTTCTGGAAATGAGCTCCGATTGTGTAGAAGAAGCAGGAAATTTCATCGACCTCTTCCTAAGACAAGCGGCAAAGACTCCCGATAACATCGCTGTTGTTGATGACACTGGCAGTTATACATACGCGGAACTTGAAAGGGAATCCGCATGTTACGCAAAGCATTATGAAGGGAGAGGGGAGGGGACTTTCATCTGTATCCCAACCTGTCGCACGAAAGACTTCCTTGCAAGGGCTATAGGTATAGAAAGGGCTGGCTGTGCATTCGTTCCTGTGGATGAGGAATTGCCGAAAGAAAGGCAGCAATTCATCATGAACGATGCTGACGGAAAGCCTTGTCCTCCCGGCACTGCATACATGATCTACACCTCTGGCACGAGTGGAAAACCGAAAGGAGTGATGATTTCGCACGGTGCAAAGGCAAACCTTGTGCGCTTCATTGCCAAGGAATGGCGACTGAACGAAAGGAGTAGGATTAGCTGCCACTCGTCGTTTGCCTTCGATGCCTCAGTGGAAGACCTCTTTCCAGTGCTCACTGTGGGTGGTTCTGTCTATATAATGCCGGAAAGAGTGCGCAAGGATCTGCACCTGCTATATGATTATATATGTGAAAACGGCATAACAGGCGGTTGTTATACCACGCAGTTCGGTCAGCTTCTGCTGCAACATTATCCGGACTTGCCAGTGGAATATCTTGTTGTTGGCGGAGAAAGAATGACCCGGAATCCCGACTGCAAGACGCGATTGATTAACACTTACGGTCCGACGGAGTTTACGGTTGATGCCACATTTTATGAACTTGAACGCGGTAAGCAATATGATAACATTCCGATAGGCAGGCCATTGCCTAACACTTCCGCCTTTATCCTTGATGCCAACGGCAATCTCCTGCCACGAGGAATAGTAGGCGAATTGTGCCTTTCCGGTGTGCAAATGGCAACCGGCTACTGGAACCAGCCAGAACTTACGGCAGAGAAATTCCAAGCAATCCATTCCTGCTGTAGGGCGAAGATCTCTGAGCCGCTCATGGTTTACCACACTGGTGACCTTTGCCGTTGGAATGAAGATGGACAATTGGAGTTTATAGGACGTGTGGACAATCAGGTAAAGCTGCGTGGCTATCGCATAGAACTCTCTGAAATAGAACGCATTGCCATTGGCTGTGAAGGCGTCGCCCAGGCTGTTGCGGCAGTGAAGGAGGTGAATGGATCCGACAGATTGGTGCTATATCTGGTGATGTCAGGTACGTCTTCAAGTGAAACTGATGGCAAAGCGGCTGTGCTAGATGGCTTGAAAAGTAGGTTGAGAGAGTTTCTTCCGACGTATATGTTGCCTGATTGCTACATTGTTCTTGATGCTTTCCCAACGTCAAGCAATGGCAAGATCGACTATGGCTCATTGCCTGTTCCCGATACTCTTGCTACGAAGCAAGGCGCAGCACCCGCTACCGCCACTGAACGCAAGCTTAGTTCTCTCTTCTCTGCCATTCTTGGCAGAGTACCTATTTATGCCGATGACGACTTCTTCCTTTGTGGCGGCACATCGCTCCTTGCGATAAGAGTCGTGATGGAAGCGGCAAAAGGCGGCATGAACTTTACATATAAAGACTTCTTTGACAATCCGACACCACAGATGTTGGCAGCATTTGTTGATGGCAAGTGTGAGAGAAAAACGCAACTTGATATTGCCGATTACGATTATTCTGCCATTGACTCTCTGCTAAAATGTAGCGAGTCCAATTGTAGGGCGAACATTAGTGAGCCGTTTGACATCCTTGCGGTTCGGAAATCCTCGCCCTACAGACGCAACGTCCTTCTCTTTGGGGCAAACGGTTTCCTTGGCATTCATCTGCTTTTCAATCTGCTTCACGACTACGAAGGGCGGATAGTTTGTGTGGTTAGGGCAAAGGATGATGGCAAGGCATACGAGAGATTGTCGGATACTTTCTTTGATTTTCATGCGGAACGGCTTGAAAACTATGGTGATAGAGTGCAAGTTGTTGCTCTTGATATTACGGACAAACTATCCTTCCATAAGCTCAAGGGACTGAATTTTGACACCGCAATGAACTGCGCAGCCAATGTGAAACACTTTGCGAAAGCTGGGGATATTATGGCTGTGAACTATCAGGGCGTACTCAATATCCTGGATTTCTGCAAGGAAAGCGGCTGCCGACTGATACATGCTTCCACAACAAGTGTCTGCGGAAGTGTTGCGAACGCTGCGATAGACTCTTCCATCAAGCCACGAATGCTGACGGAACAGTCGCTCTTTATCGGACAAGATTGCAGCGCAAACGAGTACATTCTCAGTAAGTTCCTTGCAGAACGGTCAGTCTTGCAAGCTGTTGCAGAAGGCTTGGATGCGAAGGTTATCCGTTTGGGCAATCTGTCTCCGAGGTCGGCTGACGGTCGTTTCCAGAGCAATGCTGATGATAACACGTTCATGCGCACGTTCAAAGGCTTTGCTCGTGCAGGGGCTTACCCTAAGGAAATAATGAATGTACCTATACATTTCGAACCTATTGATGAGGCTGCCCGTGCTTTTCTCCTTCTTTCTAACGCACCAAAAGATTGCGTGGTGCTGCATTGTTGCCATGGTTCAACGGTCACTTACGGCGATATGATAAGTGCCATGACGCTGTCGGACATTGTTTTGCAAGAAATGACATTGGCTGATTTCAAGGCAAAGGTGGAAGCTCTTGACGAGGAAGACAAGACGCTGATGATGACAAATATAGTGGCTTATGGTATAAATACCGACTCTCTTTCAGCAAATGCCCATAATGTTGACAGCACTTGCAGCAACAATCTGCTATCTGGCATGGGTTTTGAATGGACAGAAACCAATAGTGATTATCTGTCGAAGTGCGTTCGGAACATTATTTATCCGCACGCAGATTAAGCAGATTTTGCAGATGATATTAATACAAAGAATCTGCAAAATCCGAAAAATCTGCGTGAGAAAATCAAGGAATGTTTTCTATTTCTTTCCAAAGAGACCGCCGAGAAGTCCGCCTCCGAGAACCTGCTCAGCCTTGCCCTTGAGTTCGTCTGCGAGACTTTCCTGAACGCCGTCGCCGTCTAGGTCGCCTACGCCGCCGCCCTGGAGTTTAGAAAGAAGTCCCTTGGCTGCAGATGGCAGCTCTACACCGTTAAGAAGTTCTGGAAGTTTGCTTACGTCTGACTTTCCTTTGATAGAAGAAAGATCAACCTTGTCGCCGAGTTGGCCCTGAAGCTGGCCGAGAATTTGTCCGAAGTCCATAGTACTTGATTTTTTTATTTTAATACTTTAATATTTTAATACTTTAATATTTTAGTGCTTTAATGTTTCTGCGCGCATTAAGTTACCAAGTAATTAAATTATTAAGTTGTTGAATTGTTAAGTTATTGCTTTATCTGCTTGCAAAAGTACAATTATTTAGGCAATCAGCAAAACTTTTCTCAAAAAACTTCCCCTTTCACTTTGAAGTTTCCCTTTTTATTATTAATTTTGCAGCGACAAACCAATTTATTAACGCCAAATGGACGATTATTACGCGGAAAACTTTACTGTTTGATGCGTGAGGCATAACTTTCTCAGGCTTTGCTTCACGTTATTGTACAGACCATCAATAAATCTGACTTATTAAACTTATTCTTTTACATAAGTCCTATAAGTATAATTTATTGACAATATGAATGTACATGAGAATGGTAAATGAAGCATGAATCAAAGCTTATGAGAACTTACTGGAACTACAAGGAAGGGCTGCGTGCCATTCCTGAATGGGAACCAAACTGCTGGATCCAGATGACTTGTCCTACAGAAGAGGACCGTGAGTATGTTGAACAGAAATTCAACATTCCTGACTATTTCATTACCGACATTGCCGATACTGATGAGCGCGCCCGTTATGAGTATGATGACGGTTGGATGCTTATCATCCTTCGTATTCCTTACGTTCGTGAGGTACGTTCGCGCACGCCTTACACTACTATCCCTATTGGTATCATACACAAGCGTGACGTTACGCTCACAGTATGCTTCCAGGAGACTAACATGATGGTGGATTTCGTGAGCTATCAGCAGAAGCGAGGTGTGGGCTTTACCGACTTTGTCGATATGACTTTCCGCGTTTTCCTGTGCAGTGCCGTGTGGTATCTGAAGAGACTCAAGCAGATTAATACCCTTATAGACCAGGCAAAGCGAAACCTCGACAAGGATGTTGACAACTCTTCGCTCATCAGTCTGTCACGTCTTCAGGACTCCCTCACATACTTTGCCACTTCCATCCGTGGCAACGAGAACCTCCTTGCCAAGCTGAAGTTCAAGCTTCAGGTCGATGAACTTGACGCCGACCTCATCGAAGACGTCAACATCGAGATGTCGCAGGCGAAGGAAACCACCCAAATCTACTCGAACATCCTTGAGAGTACGATGGACACCTACCAGAGTATCATTAATAATAATATGAACACCGTGATGCGTACGCTCACCTCCGTGTCCATCATCCTGATGCTCCCGACATTCATCGCCTCACTCTTCGGTATGAACCTCGTTAACGGTATGGAGGAAGCTTGGTGGGGATTCCCGATAGCTCTCGTTATTTCGATAATAGTATCTGCTGGAACGGTATATGTGTTCAAGTTGAAGCGGCTGATTTAATAGCCTGTTGTGGCACAAATAACTTGCGTTTTGTGCATCTATATTAATAAAACAGATGCAAAAACGAAAAAAGTTGTGATTTTTCTTTTATATGTCAATTATATTGACTAACTTTGCAAGCGAAATCCAAGACGGATCCAATTGACATTCCTATCCTATTGGGATAAAAAAACATAATTGTTAAATTGTTAATTGTGACCGTTAGTGGTAACATTAACGGTTGATTGTTGTTGTGTGTGTAACGGGACTCGTGAGAGCCCCGTTATTTTTATTGCATAAAAAAAGCTGTCACAACGGTTGTGACAGCTTCCCTTGAATCTTTAACCAAAATGGTTCAGACGAACTATTTGGAGTATGGTGGTTGTTCTGGTGTAGGTTTCCTATTTCGTGATGTTGAGGTTCGTAAACTTCATGTTCTCAACATATTCTGGATGCCAGGAATCCACTTTGTCTGTTTCCTTTACGTTGCAGTTCTCGAAAGTGAAGTCTGAGAGTGCGTATTTGTCGGATTTGTTCACGTTGAAGAATGTCTTGCATTCCACGTCAACATTGCGGAAAACGATGTTGTTCACGCGAGAGAGAGGCATGTCCTCACGCTCCTCTGGCTTGAAGAACTGTGTCCAAGGGAGAGTTACGAGGAAGCTTCCTGCAGTGCCCTTCACGTCCTCAACGAGGAGCTGCTCGTAGTGCTGTGGAGTATCAGGACGCATCTTGAACCAGATTACGCGGTTGGCATCCGTGAAGTTTATGCGACGGAAGACGATGTTCCAGTCGTGGAGACTCTCTGAACCGAAAGTCACGCAGCCGTGAACCTTTCCATAGTTGCAGTCCTGCACGATGATGTTGTAGTTAGGGCCGTTGCGAGGATCCTTATCGGCGAATGTTCCCTTGCCGCCCTTGAGCACAACAGCATCGTCGTTCACGCTCATGTAGCAGCCGCTGATGAGCACGTCGTGGCATACATCAAGGTCGATGGCATCACTTGAAGGAGCACCGTTCTTGCCCACAGGACCGAGTCCCTTTGTAGGAGCGTAGATGTAGCAACCGAGATACTTCACCTTTGAGCATTGGTAAAGGTGGTTTGTCCAGAACGGACTGTTCATGAGCTTCACGTCCTGGACGGTAACGTCCTCACAGTTAGAGATATAAACGAGTCGAGGACGCATGGCCTCAAGGTTTGTACACTGGCGATTGTACTGGCGACGAACCCAGAACTCTTCCCAATAATGGTAGCCGTTGCCGTCGATGGTGCCAGGACCAGTGATAGTGAATCCCTTGAGACCATCAGCA
>JAZRXS010000092.1:0-3865 GCA_045600325.1 Prevotella sp. | reverse complement strand
AGCACCTTTCACGAAGACGCGAAGGTTTTCAACGACATCAGGCTGTCCGCTGAAATCATCGAAGCAAAGTGGGCGAAGAGCTTTCTCAAAGTCCTTGTCACTCTTGGAAGCTGTTTTTCTTATATCAAAGTCTGACACTATTGGAATTTACAATTTACTGATTTACAATTTTGTGATTTATCGCTTGCTAAAGTAATGTACTGGGTACCAGGTTGCGAGCCATGAGACAACGACAACGGTAACGAAGACGATTAAAATATCAAGCGGATGGACGCTAACAGGATAAGCGTCAACTATGAAGCTGCCTTCTGATTGTCCGAGTGCTACAAGTCCGAATGTTTGTTGCAGCCAACAGAGAGTCAAGCCGAGAATCAATCCCATAATGGCACCTATGATGGCTATCATTCTGCCTTCATAAAGGAAAACCTTTGAAATCTGTTTGTCGCTTGCCCCGAGTTTTCTCAAAGTCTCTGCGTCTTCCTTCTTGTCAATCATAAGCATAGAGAGAGAACCTATGATATTGAATGAGGCAACGATTAGAATGAAAGAGAGGAAGATGTAAGCTATGAACTTCTCAATCTCCATTATGTTGAACGTTTCAGCTTGCTGCTCAAAGCGGTCTTTTACTACAAACTCTTCACCAAGAATCTGCTTTATCTCCTTCTTGACCGCATCTATGTCAGAACCAGGATGGAGTCTAAGGTCAAGAGCAGAAGCCATACCTTCTTGTCCGAAGAGATTGCGAGCAAATGCAATGGAAGTAATGATGTGGTCTTTGTCGTATTTTGCCTGTTGCACGGAGAATACTACTCCTGGCGACATTACAGAATCAACAACGAAAGCCTCTGATGGGTCTTCCAAATCCGTTAGTTGTCCTTCCCTTTGAGGTGCATAGAGTTGAAGGAAATCAGAGAAATGAGCAGAACCAACGAGTTGTTCTGCAAGTCTTATTCCAAGGACACTAAACTCAAGATTTGCTGCGTGGAGGCAGAAATCTCCATCACCATAGAGAATACCTCCATCTTCTACAGGAATCATACCATTGGTGAGTTTATTGAAGTTGTCTTCAACACCCATGACAGTCACCATAGCTTGCTTGCCCTTATACATAGCAAGTGCATTCTCTTCTACGACTTCTGTACTTACTTCCACTAATGGAAGCTTCTTTACTTTCAGGAGTTTTTCGTCGTCAACAGGGAACGTCTTGCCCTTTGCAGGCGTTATCTGTATCTGTGGGTCAAAAGAAGTGAACAGGGTTGCCACAAGGTCGTGAAACCCATTGAACACGCTAAGCGTAACAATGAGAGCCATGGTGGCTACAGCCACACCAAGCATGCTCACCAAACTGATGAGGTTAATGGCGTGCGTGCTCTTCTTGGAGAACAGGTAGCGGCGGGATATGAATAGAGGGAAGTTGATGGGATTTACGGATTTACGGATTTACAATTTACAGAAGCGAACCAACGGCCATCTCATAGCCTTTCAAGCCGAAGCCGATGATGATACCGCTTGCAACAGACGAAATGTACGAATGATGACGGAACTCCTCACGTTGATGCACATTACTAATATGTACTTCTATTACAGGAGTTGTTATAGCGGCGATAGCATCATGAATGGCAACAGATGTGTGGGTATATGCGCCAGCATTAAGCACGATGCCGTCGTATGAGAAGCCTACCTCATGGATTTTGTTGATCATCTCGCCTTCTATGTTGCTTTGGTAGTACTCAATCTCAACCTCAGGGAATTTCGCCTGAAGCTGTGGGAGATAACTCTCGAAAGAGTTGCTGCCGTAGATTCCTGGCTCACGTACACCAAGGAGATTGAGGTTTGGACCGTTGAGGATAAGAACCTTTTTCATTTACGATTTACGGATTATCGAATTATCGAGATTACGAAGCTTTTTGTCTCAAAGCTTGCTTATATCTAAAGCACAGTATCAGCCAACCGCTTTGCCTTGTCGCGGAGGGCTGTCATATCGCAGTAAGGATCTCCGTAAGCCAGTACCACTGCCATTCGGCGACCTTTATGAGCGTCAGGCTTGCCGAAAACGCGGATGCGGGTATTCTCTTCTGAGAGAACGTCGCGGAGATTGTACTCCAGTGGCTTGTCGCTTTCGCCTTTTGCAAGCACAACGGCAGAAGCTCCTGCATGTTCAAGCTTTATGTCATGGATAGGAAGGCCGAGAACCGCACGGCAATGAAGTTCAAACTCAGAAAGGTTTGTAGTGTGACCGAGCGAAACCATGCCAGTATCATGTGGACGAGGAGAAAGTTCGCTGAACACGACACCTTCTCTTGTAAGGAAGAATTCCACACCCCATATACCGGCACCAGTAAGAGCTGCCGTTACCTTCTCAGCCATATCCTGAGCGTCCTTTAGGTCTTTCTCAGAGATAGCGTATGGCTGCCAACTCTCACGATAGTCACCACCTTTCTGCACATGTCCTATAGGAGGACAGAAGAGCGTTGGACCATTCTGCTGAGTGACAGTAAGAAGAGTGAACTCCGAATCAAAACGGATGAATTCCTCTATGATAATCTCCTTCACGTCGCCACGGCTACCTTCCATAGCGTCGTCAAACGCTTTCTTGAGCAAAGCAGGATCCTTTACGATACTCTGGCCATGACCAGAAGACGACATGAGTGGCTTGATTACGCAAGGGAAACCAATTTCCTTTGAAGCTTCTTCAAGCTGCTCGTATGTTGTGGCATAGTAGTACTTAGCCGTTCTAAGACCGAGTTCCTTTGCTGCAAGGTCACGAATAGCCTTGCGGTTCATCGTATAGTTTACGGCACGCGCAGAAGGTACAACCTTTATGCCTTGCTCTTCGAAGGCATAGAGTCGCTCTGTGCGGATAGCTTCAATCTCAGGAACGATAATGTCAGGATTGTGCTTCTTGACAACAGCGTCCAAAGCGTCTCCATCAAGCATGGAGAACACTTCTCGCTCGTCAGCAACCTGCATGGCAGGAGCGTTGTCGTATTTGTCACAAGCCACCACATGGCAACCTTTTCTTTGAGCGGCGATGACGAATTCCTTGCCAAGTTCGCCTGAGCCTAATAGAAGAATCTTCTTCATTTAATATTTTTGGATTTTACGATTTATTTTAATCTATTATTCGAGACTTCGAGCTATCGAGGCTTCGAATTATCGAACTGTCGATTTTTTCGAATTATCGATTTTTCGATCATTTTTTTATTAAAAACTACTTCTCCTTAATCTTCTTGAAGAGGTCGGAAGCGAAGATGAAGTCGTTCAGGCGCTTGTTGTCGGAAGTCATGATTTGGTCTTTCGTTCCTTCCCACCCCTTTTCGCCTTTGTAGATGAATATTATCTTGTCTCCGATTCCCATCACGGAGTTCATGTCGTGGGTGTTGATGATGGTCGTAATGCCAAAATCCTCCGTTATGCCATGAAGGAGTTCGTCTATGACGAGCGAGGTCTTTGGGTCAAGACCAGAGTTTGGTTCGTCGCAGAAGAGGTATTTCGGATTCAGGACAATGGCTCTTGCTATGGCAACACGCTTCTGCATACCACCAGAGATTTCTCCCGGAAACTTGTCCTGTGCATCAAGGAGGTTAACGCGGTCGAGACATTCCTGCGCACGCTTCACACGTTCCCTATATGTCATGTTTGAGAACATATCAAGCGGAAACATCACGTTCTCAAGGACAGAGAGTGAGTCGAATAGGGCTGCTGCCTGGAAAATCATTCCCATCTCTCGGCGAAGTGCAGCTACCTCATGCTTGTTCATGGAGCGAAGCACGCGTCCGTCGTAAAGCACCTGCCCTCTTGTAGGAGAAAACAAGCCTACGAGAGTCTTTATCAGAACGGTTTTTCCCGAACCACTCTGACCGAT
>JAZRXS010000091.1:0-6972 GCA_045600325.1 Prevotella sp. | reverse complement strand
GTCGAGTGTGAGTTCCTTGTCTGAGAAGAACCACGGACAACCGAACGTTGCCCTGCCTACCATCACAGCATCCACACCATAGCGTTCGAAGGCTTCCTTGGCTTGTTCGCGGGAAGTAATGTCGCCATTGCCAATGATAGGGATATGGATGCGAGGGTTTGCCTTCACGCGACCGATAGGTTCCCAGTCGGCTTTGCCAGTGTACATCTGCGAGCGCGTGCGACCATGGATGGTGAGTCCCGCAATGCCACAGTCCTGAAGCTGCTCGGCAAGTTCCTCTATTATTATATTATTGTGGTCCCATCCGAGGCGAGTCTTCACGGTGACAGGGAGCTTCACCGCATCAACGACCTTGCGAGTGATGTCAAGAAGCTTCGGAATGTCGCGAAGCATGCCGGCACCAGCACCCTTGCCGGCAACCTTCTTTACCGGGCAGCCGAAGTTTAGATCGATGACATCCGGATTGGCTTCCTCCACAATCCTTGCCGCTTCCACCATGGCATCAGCCTCACGACCGTAGATCTGTATGCCTACAGGTCGCTCCTCGTCGCTGATGTTAAGCTTTGAAACGGTGGATTTTACATCACGCACCAATGCCTCTGCACTGACGAACTCCGTATAGACCATAGCAGCGCCGAATCGTTTGCAGAGCATACGGAAACCTATGTCAGTGACATCCTCCATCGGAGCGAGGAATAAAGGCTGACCCCCAGGACCTCCCCCAACCCCTCCACAAGGAGGGGAGAAGGTTCCGCCAATGGAGTGTTGGGCAGCGGAATCTATTATTTCCTTGAATTTTCTATACATATCGAATATAAGTAATAAGTAAATGATCAAAATTATTTATATAATCGCAAGTGACCACTATATATTTTTTCAAACGCGAGTTGCACGAGTTACACAAGTTCTTTAATTCTCATAGTCTTTAAAAGTGTCACAAGTTTTCTTAGGTATAACGTAAAATTGTCGCAAAATGACTCGTAGAATTTTATGATTATTTTTTTGTGATTTTACGTTTAATATATAAAAAACCATGAAACTTTTATAAACTATTAAAAAACTCGTGACACTCGTGAACCCCGTGTTTTAATACAACGCATAATTTGTGTTCGACATTATAAAAATAATTGTGCTTACTTAAAAATTCACTATATGATAAACCCCTCCGGGAAGTGCCTTGATGATGCCTTCCATCTCGAGGTCGAAGAGCAGTGATGACAGCTCTGGTATGCTGATGCCCGACTGTATGGAGAGGATGTTTATCTGCAAGTCATTGTTTCTTTTCAGCACATCAACCACCTTCTGACCTTCGGGAGATAGGGTAGGGAAGAGGTCGGGCTGTATGCCTTGCGAGCGCGCTTCGTCGCGTTTCTTGTCGTAGTCCCAGCCCATGGCCTGCACGAAATCTTGGGCATCAACGAATATATGCGCCTTGTTGCGGGCGATGAGCTTGTTGCAACCTTCCGAGTATTCGTCGCCTATCCTGCCCGGTACGGCAAAGACCTCACGATTGTACTCGTTGGCAATGCGTGCTGTCGATAGGCTTCCGCCACGATATTTGCTCTCAATGACAATCGTTGCGTCTGCCATTCCTGCCACTATGCGGTTGCGACGCAGGAAGTTCATCTTCTCCGGCGTTGTCTGTTGGAAGTATTCCGTGAGCAGTCCGCCCTGCGAAACCATCTGCTTCGCCGTGTTCCTGTGGGCAGCAGGGTAGAGAGTGTCAAGTCCGTGGGCAAGTACGCCGACCGTTTCCATGCCACATTCCAGTGCCGTCCTATGGGCAGCAACATCTATGCCGTACGCCAAGCCGCTGACTATCAGTGTGTCCGGGCAGAGCTCCTTCAGTTCATGGACGAACCGTTCTGTAATGTCCCTGCCGTATTGCGTGCAGCGACGGGTGCCAATGACGCTAACAATGCGGAGCTTGTTCAGGTCGGCATTGCCTAAATAGAACAGTGCCAGTGGTGCGTCATCACATTCTTGGAGGCGCTGTGGGTAGCCGTCAGAGCCGAATGTCAGGCATTTTATGTTATGCTTCTGCGTAAATTCCAGTTCTACCTCCGCACGCTTCATAGCCTCATCGCAATGCTTGAAGGCGTTCACAATGCCTTGGTTGCATTCGGGGAGTATGGCTCTTATGTCGTCCTTATGCTCAAAGAGGGTCTTTGCCGAGCCTGCACGCTCTAACAATAATCGCATCTCTGCTATATGGAAGTAGCCGAGACGGGAGAGGGATAATATGTAGAATGCTTCGGAGTTCATTATAACACTAAACACTTGATATTTTTAAACGCGAGTTTCACTAGGTACACGAGTTTTTTTATAGTTCCATGAGTCTTGATGAATATAGTGAAAACTTGTGAAACTATAATCAACTTTTTCAAAGATTCGTGTAACTCGTGCAACCCGTGTTTGATAATTTAATCCAGCAACGCGTTGTCGATGATGTCGCTTGTAGCGAGTTTTCCGTCTATCACGCATACGCATTCCACCTTGCTCGTATGGCAAAGCTTCATGTCGCTCTTGCGATAGAGCTTATGCGTGAAGACATATTTTATGCCAACGCGCTCGAAGTCAAGGCATGACACGATGACATCGTCAGGGCGGAACGGCTCCTTGAAGCGCAAGTCCATGCGTGCCACAACGACATCTATGCCCTGGTTGTGAAGTTCTGCGAACGTTAGGTTCTTTGACTTCAGGAACAAATGGCGTGTATGCTCCGTGTAATGCTGGTAGTTCGCATTGTTTACGATGCCCTGAATGTCACATTCGTAGTCGCGAACAGCTATTTCTGTGGTAAATTTCATAGGAACCCCTCAAGCTCCCCCAAGGGGAGATGTTAAATGTTTATATTAATGATAAGTAATATTCTCGTATTCATTGCCTTCAATCTCCAAATCAATTAGAAGTTCCCCCTTCGGGGGGTAGGGGGCTTCAGGTATTCATACCCAATCCTGCAATACAAGCATTTTTTCTTGTCGCAGTATTCCTTCTTGAGCTGGATGAGTGCTTGCGAGTCGCCGGCGGTGCTTACGCTTAAGCCACATTCCTTCCAAGTGCGGGTAATATTGTTGTTTTCTGCCTTTAGTTCGTCAAGGAAGTTGAAAGCCTTGTCCTGCAAGAGTTCCTTGCCCATTTGCTTGCCGTATGCGAAGAGCATAGGCACTACGGTGTTTATTATCAGCAGGTTGAGCGATGCTTCCGACAGATGCTTGTCGCTTGTGTTCAGGAGTTTCTGCACTTCCTTCACCGACTGGCATTCTATCATTCGCGACAGCTCCGTGCGATGCTCGTAGTAAGCCTTTGCAAGCTGCTGGATTCTGACGTGCGGGAAGTTAGCCGGGCGCATACGAAGGTATTTCCATCGTGACGTTGCTATAGGTTGAAGCCCGAACTTATGCTGCATATACTGGTATTCGCGCTGCAACTTTTCGCGATAGCCGTCATCCTTTATGCGCTCAATAAGCCCTGCCTGACCGAGGAAGATCGCCTCTATCTGGAAGAGATCGTCACGGTGATGTGCCACCTTCTCCAGCGGAATTGTTGCTGCCCACTCCTCGAAGGCGTCACCGTTGACACCGAAACCATAGTTGCGTGCAAGCGTTATGAAGCAGCCTGCTTCCCACGATCCGCGTGCTATCCTCACGCGTTCCTGAATGGCAAGCGTCTTTTGTTCAAGGCGTTCTGCCTGCAGCTTCGTCAGCCAACTGTGCATCATCAGCTTCGTCAGGTCGGGAATGATCCTGTAGCACGGTGGATAACGCTCGGTTTCAAGCAGTTCCTTGTAGTTCTGCTGTATCTTTTGCGGCACTTGCAGCTCCATCTGTATGGCATATCTGCCCGACAGCATCTGTACGTCGCAGTCGGCTTTGCCCACGATGTGCAGCACGACATTGTTGTAAAGCTCGTCCTTGTCGTGCCCATGCATGTACCAGTCTGACGACTTGTCGTGGATTTCCACGTTGCCAGCCCACATCTCGCCGTCGATATTCACCTTTGCATTGAAGAAATCCGGGCCTTGGTCGTAGTTGTGCAAACCGACATCTATCACTTCCACTGGCTTGCCGTCAGTGGTAAACAGTGTCTCCAGTGGGAACATCTTATGCTTCCACGTGTAATGCAGTAATTGCTCCATCAGCGTTTTCATAGGCAAGCTTTTAGTTGATACACTTACCTTAAAATGTACAAAGGTACACTTTTCTCCTATATTAGAGAAACTTTTTTACTATAAATCTGCCTTTTCCCTGCATATTCTGTCTTTTGCAAGGGTAAAATGCTATTTTTGGCATTACAATTCCGCACTATTTCGAGTCATAAGACTGGCAGTTGCAACCAATAACTCTCATGCTTCCCAAAAAGTTCGTATACAAACTCACATCAGTTTTGTATACAAACTCACATCAGTTTTGTATACAAACTTTTTCGTAACTCATAGAGATATATAATGAAACGCACGCAGATTATGGAGATTACGCTGATGATAAATACATAAAAAGTGATGATTTTTCTTTTTAAATGATACATCGGGCGTTAAAAAAGATGCAATATGTTGGTAGTTTGCCGAAGAATGACTAACTTTGCGCACATTATGAAGAACTTTACACTCACATTGCTGCTCATCGTTGCAGCCCTTTTCACTAATGTCAGCCTCGCCTCTGCGCAGGTTGACCCTAACTTCCACATCTATCTGTGCTTCGGCCAGTCGAACATGGAAGGCAATGCACAGCCAGAGAAACAGGATTACGAGAACCTTCCTGACAACTACTACATGATGGCTGCCGTGGATTTCCCTGCCACTCAGTACTACACACAAAGAAAGATGGGCAATTGGTATCCTGCCCTTCCGCCACTCTGTCGCCCGGGAACAGGTCTTTCCGTAGCCGACTATTTCGGACGCTATATGAGCAAGGCTTTGCCTGAAAAGAAGATTGGTGTGATCAATGTTGCCATTGGTGGCGCGGAAATCGAGATCTTCGACCCGGATCTTGTGGCTGGTCGCTTGGCAGACAACAAGCCAGACTGGTTCCTCAACTACTGCAAGGCATACGACAACAAGCCTTACGACCGTCTCATCGCCATGGCAAAGGAGGCTCAGAAGAGCGGTGTCATCAAGGGCATCCTGCTCCACCAGGGTGAATCAAACTGGTCTGACGGTGACGCTTGGCTCAATAAGGTGAAGAAGATATACGAACTCATGCTCAAGGACTTGGGGCTCAGCGCAAAGAATGTGCCGCTCATCGCAGGCGAAACCCGCGGTGCCCTGAACCATATCATCAACAAGCTCCCTTCGGCTATCCCTACTTCGTATGTGGTAAGTTCTGCCGAGTGTGAGCCAAACCCATACGACGACTACCACTTTTCTGCTGCCGGCTACCGTCATTTCGGCTACAAGTATGCGGCTAAGATGTGCGGCATCCTTGGCATACCTACACCTGCCGAGTCCAAGTCGGAGGTTCTTCCTGGCGAGGAAGGCGAGAAGATGAATCTCTATACCGGCGTCAGGAAGGTGTTCTCAAGACAGAAGTTCACCCTTGGCGCAGCTCTCTTGAAGCAGGCTGAGGTGGGAGACTTGCTTGAAGTTGTCATAGAGGAAGTGAAGCCTGATGCGGCAAGCAATGAGTTTATTACCACTTACCCTAACTGTCCTTCAGGTGAAGGTATGCCTGGCGTGGGCACCCGCCCACTCGGACAGGACGACAACATGAACCCTGTCTATATTGGCATCACCAACGAGGTGCTCTCTCTCATCAAGGATAACGGCATAGTATTTGCCGGTGGAACATACACTGTAATAGAGGTCAACCTCCTCAAGCTTGAACAGAAGCAGGACTACAGCAACGTCGTTTGGCTCGGGAAGTCGAAGATTCCTACCAGCCAGTGCGTAAATCCTGAGACATTCAAGAATGTGAAGGTGGGCGACGAGATCCGCATCTATTGCAAGAACCAAGGCTCATGGCTCAACTTTGGCTGGGGCGAAGAGGGTGCTGGCTACGAAAGTACACTTGTGAACTATGAGTATTACTCAGTGACCGTAACTGCCGACTACCTCGCACATCTGCAGAAAGAAGGTATGGTAGTGAATGGCGAGAAGGCTGAGTTGAGAAAGATTGCCGTTGTCTCTGATCCTGCCTCAATACAGTATTTCAACGGATCAGCAAATCCGTTCCTTGGAACTCCAGTGCCTTACAACCTCAATGGCCAGAAGGTTGGCGCGAGCTACAAGGGTGTCGTGATCAACAATGGCAGGAAAGTTGTCAAGAAATAAAAACCTTGCGTTTTAATCTCGCCCAGTGTGCAAGTTTGTGTTTAGGCCTAATCTTATTTCATTGAGAATGCCAATGCGTAGGCTTTTATCTGCTTGACCATGGCAAGAAGACCGTTTGAGCGGGTAGGGGAGAGGTGGTCTTTGAGACCGATTTCATCGAGGAAAGCCATGTCGGCGTCAAGGATTTCCTGTGGAGTGTGACCGCTAAGCACGCGGATAAGCAGGGCGACGATGCCTTTTACTATGAGTGCGTCGCTCTCTGCCTGGAAATAAATATTGCCATCCTCCTTGTAGTCAGCCTGAAGCCATACGCGGCTTTGGCAACCGTCAATGAGGTTCTGAGGCGTTTTGTACTGCTCTGCCAGTGGTTCCTGCTCAGAACCGAGGTCGATAAGGAGCTGATATTTGTCCATCCAGTCGTCAAAGTCCTGGAATTCTTCGATCACTTCGTTTTGTAGTTCTTGTATGCTCATCGTTTTTGGGTTTACAATTTTAACTATCAATAGATTTAACTTATTCAACTTTCGCAAGTTCACATGTTATTGATTTTAAGATGTTTATTAGGATTTTAGTTTAGATTTCGAGCCGTTAGGCGATCCAATATAAAATCGTCCCTAAGAGCGACGTACTGGAGCGTATTTTTGTTAGGATTATAGTTTAAGATTTTAAAATCTCTAACGAAAAATCTCGACTGAAAATGCGCT
>JAZRXS010000090.1:0-4647 GCA_045600325.1 Prevotella sp. | reverse complement strand
TGCCCAATTGGCAGCATCGGCAGCAAGGTCTGCCTTGGTTTCGTCACTCCATCCCTGGGTGAAGTCCCAAGTCTTGCGAGTGTACTCCGTTTCGTCCTGGGCGAAAGAGCAAGCCACGCCGAGGAAGAGGAGAAGGGTTAGAGATAAAAGTTTTTTCATACGCTATAATTGTTTTTAGGTTATCTTTTGGCTGCAAAGATATAACAAAAAAATAAAGTACGCAATATTTTCCTGATTTTTTTCCTCCCCTTTGTAAAACATCTTTGTCTTTTGCTGCCTTGTGAGCAGTTATGCTAAAACCTTTTGCACCCATGCTCCATTTTATTGAACATGTCAACGATATATAGCATGTCAGGACTGACTTCATGCTTACCTCTTAAGCTTCGCATAAGATAATCCCCCCACTTTTCTTGCAAAGAGCAATCAATATAGTGCAGTCCATCCGGCATTATTGACAATCTTACGGCATCATCGAAATACGAGATAGGACCTTCTGCAGAAGGATCCTCCAAGCCGTTTCTCATGTCATACGCAGAATACATTTGAGCGAAATGGTTTTCAAGGTCACTGCGCTCTGAACTTGAAAGTTGCTTGCCGGGATTCGTGAAAGACATCATCATCAATCTTCCTTCAAAGAAGTTTGCCGTTACCTTGCTGAACGCTATGCCCTCGTGGGTGATGCCTGAGAACGCTATGCTGTCTGGGCTAAAATCCTCGACTATCTGCAAGCCCATCGTCTTCAACGTATCAACGACATGCTGCTTAGTGGATTTGCCAAGCGTGCATCCAAGCACATCTTTGCTGATTCTCTTATTCGTAAACGGATGAATCTCGCGATAGCGTTCTGCCTCTGCCTTGCTTGTCTGTTCGCTCAGTTCCACATCGGTGAAAACGAGGGCGCTGTCCAAGACAAGTATTCTCGTCACGTCATCGTCAAACAGCGGCTGCGAGCCGAACAAGACATAATACCTGCATGAAGGGTGTTTCTCAGTGTAATAATCCACCAAATCCTTCTTCTTTGAGGAACTGAATGTCTGCTTATCGCCCTGTATGTCAGACAAATAGACAGAACTAAGTGCGCCACCGTAGAAGTTCATTACTATTTGGTCGAAAGACCAACCGTCGAAAGTCACGTTGTTCGCATATAGAGTGTTCTCTGTGTTCAATGACAAATCCACTATTTTGTCCTGCAGTGTCTGAATGACCTCCTGCTTTGAAGATTCTCCGAGGGTAAGTCCGAAGAAGTTGCGAGTGATTTCCGGTCTTGGATTCCTGTGGATATTGTATGGGAAAGCATGGTCGCCGAGGTTTGCGAAAATAGGGACGTCCATGGTTGAAGAGAGGCTTCTGCAACCGTCGAAAGCGTAGTCGCCAATGCTTCGCAAGAATTTCGGGAGCTGGATGTCGGTGAGGTTGTAGCAATCCTGGAAAGCATTGTTGCCGATGATGGTCACTCCGTCTGGAATAGTGACGGTAGTGAGGTTGGAACAGCTATAGAACGTACCTTCCTCTATTCGTGTTACCAATTCTGGGATCACGATGTTTGTCAGACCCTTACATCCATTGAAAGCACCACCACCTATCCTTCTAACGGAATTTGGAATGGTGACAGAAGTCAGTCTCTCGCAATCCTTGAAGGCTATCTTGCCTATTCTCTCAACGGAAGTAGGGATTTCCACGGAAGCAAGATTGGTGCAGTAAAAGAATGTACCGTCTTCTATCCTCTTTATTGAATCTGGGATAGAGAAAGACGTCAGCCCAGTACACCCTGCAAAGGCATTGGTACCAATGCTCTTGACCGTATTCGGGATAGTGACGGAAGTGAGGTCAGCGCAGTTCATGAATGTTGTTTCACCAATCTTCGTGACAGATTCCGGAACGGCCAACTCCTGCACCAGCTTGCCGTTGAGATATAGCTTCTTGGCATATAGCAAAGGATTTGTCACGGCTGCAAATTCGCTATTCTCTTGCTTGAAATCCATTTCGCACCATGCAGCGATGTCCGAAATATGCACAGCTGTCAATGCTTCGCAACCTTCAAAGGCACCTTCACCCATGCTTTTCAAGGAACGTGGTATGGCAATCGATGTGAGCGTTGTGCTATTCTTGAAAGCCTCTGCCGCAATAGCCGTTATCTTATACTGCACATCCTTGAAGCTGAACGTCTCTGGTATCGCCAACTTTCCTGAATAAGGCAGCTTGTCACTTTTTACTACGACAGCTTCCTTTGAGTCGAAGTTCACATCGTAATGGATACCGTTCACGACCATCATGTTGGCAGGATTGCCAATCTCTATGAGATCAAACTTATTGCAGTTTGCAAAGATGTCCGTGCCTTGCCTTGAAGACCTGTGCAATATCACCAGCGCAAGCTTTTCGCATCCGCCAAACGCATTGTCGCCAATCTCGCGAACAGTCTTCGGAATCTCCATAGTTGTCATGCCGGAATTTGCAAAGGCGTGGGAACCAATGCGTTGCACGGTATAAGGAATGCGAGCTGTAGTTATGTTTGTACAGCCCATGAACAGTGAGTCGCCTATGGATTCAATGGTGTTTGGAAACTCTATGGAAGTCAACTGCGTACAGCTGGCAAAGGCTGCGTTGTCAACCTTCATTACTGTACTTGGAACTACGTACACGCCGCTTTTGGTTCCAATGCAGCTCAACAGACGCGTCTTTTCCTTGTCATATAGCATTCCGTCCTCTATACGGAAACTCAGATTTCCTCTTTCTATTTCCAGTTCGGCAAGGGCTGTACAGCCGGCAAAAGCCCCGATGCCGATGTTCGTCACGGTCTTGTTGATGGTGAAGGAGGTAAGTCCCGTACAGCCGTAGAAAGCATAGTTGCCGATGCTCGTTACCGACTTCGGGATACTGATGGCAGTAAGCTCTGAGCAGCCATAGAAAGCACTGTTTCCAATCTCCTTTACCTCACACCTCACACCCTTGTATTTCACCTTCTTGGCTATCTTCACCTCGCCCGAATAGCTGTTGAAGCCCTTGTCCTTGTACGTAACGCTCGCCGTCTTGTTCTGTACGTCAACATTATAATAGACTTCCTCCACGCACACGTCGTATGCGTAGGAAAGTGTAGCCATGATGGAAAATGCAAATAGGGAAAGTATTCGTTTCATAGACCGTAAGTATGTGTGTTTATGGGCAAATAGCATAGTCCATTTCCCGCTGCAAAGGTACGATTAAGCGAGCGAAATTCCAAATTTATTTGAGTATTATTTTGATTTCCACATATTCCACACTTTCACCAAGAGAAAGTTAGAGAACTAACTGTCCTATGGCTCACAAAAAAGGACTTAATTGCCAAAAAGAAGTTTCAAATGCTCGTCAAAGTCAGACATTATCTCCCGATCCTGAATGATGCGAAATTTGTCATATTCTGTAAGAACTTTCTCTACTGCGTGCTCATGAGAAACTCTTCCTGAATCTGGTAGCAGTGGACGGTTATCTCACGGAAATGTTCTGCAAGCGGATAGCCCTTTTGTGACGTCCATGCTTGAGCTTTTGCTATGACACGTTCAAAGTTCCAGTATTTGCCATAACCCATTGCTCTCGCCAACTTACGAGAGTTCCACCATTCTTTGCCCTCCCCATCAATCTCACGCAACTGGTCTAAAGGTGATAGGAGTTCAGAGATATCATTGGTGTTTTCTATTATATCTGACATATTGATGATCGGAATATTTTTCTGGCTGCAAAGTTAACCAATTATTCTGCCCCCTGTCCATATTAATTCATAGGTTCTACAAGGTATGGTATAGTATCCAATTTGTAGAAGACATATCTTGCGAAATCTTTTATACCAACCTCAATATAGCCGTTCTTTACATTATTGCTTTCTACATCTACAAAGAATCGAGGATCATAAAAGTCTTTGTACTCAACATAATTTGCATGACTTGACTCAAAGGTCATATCTTCCCACATATCATAATAAAAAATCGTATCAGGGTTGTGTAGATCTATTACGAATCGTAAATCAAGACACTCATGCCTTTGCACTCTGAATTTACAATCATATCCTTTTTTGTTTCTTGCCGACGAAGATATACTTACATAAGCAGAGTCTTCACCCCAAGGTCTAAGGATATTAATAGTCATATCAATTTTAGGGATTTCGTAACATTCCGGTTTTTTCTTACATGAAGAAATCCCACAAACAATAAAAGCGCTTAATATTATTAATAAATGTTTCATAATAATTTCTCGTTAACGGTACCTGTCCCTATGATTCCTCATATAGGTTGTTTTGTTCCAGCCAATGCACCCTGTCCTTCCGTTTTTGGCAATCTAATCCACCAAACATTTCCGCGATAATTTCTCACAGAATCATGTTTCCGCATTTCGCAGCAGATAGTCTTTTCTCGCAGATAGAGCGGAAGGCACAGAGGAGGTTAACTCATTGGTACTGTGACCTGTCCCTGTCCTTCGAGATTATTATTATCGCAGATGGCGCGGAAGGCGCAGAGGAGGTTCACTTCATATTTATACTATAATGACACTAATTTTTGACTTACACATTTCCAACTATTTGTTTTTGAATCATATTTATATTTGAAATGCATAGAATCGGAAGACTTAATTTCACATTCTTTCCTATTTCTATAAGAAATATATCGATTAACAATACTT
>JAZRXS010000089.1:0-2987 GCA_045600325.1 Prevotella sp. | reverse complement strand
TAACGCTGTGAGTACTTGGGACTTGGCTCTCATCGGACAGGCTACAGAGCACAAGTATCTCGGCATGAACTGCGGTATCATGGATCAGTTTGCAAGCTGCTTCGGACAGAAGGGCAAGGTGATGCGTCTTGACTGCCGTTCTCGTGAATTTGAGTACATGCCATTCGATACTGATGCTTACTCTCTCGTTCTCTGCAATTCTGGCGTTAAGCACAGCTTCGCTTCTGAGGAAGGAAACGCTTACAACGAGCGTCGCCAGAGCTGTGAGACAGTATCAAAGATTCTCGGCGTAGAGTCTCTCCGCGATGCAGACTTCACAATGCTTGAGGCGAAGAAGGCTGAGATTGATCCTATCGACTACAAGCGTGCCGTTTATGTCCTCGGCGAGAAAGAGCGCGTGATGGCTGTTTGCGAGGCTCTCCAGGCAGGCGATTTCGAGACTGTCGGCAAGAAGATGTACGAAACTCACGAAGGCTTGAGCAAGGATTACGAAGTGTCTTGCGAAGAGATTGACTTCCTCGCAGAAGTGGCAAAGGCTAACGGAGTTACAGGTTGCCGCATCATGGGCGGTGGCTTCGGCGGCTGCACTATCAACCTCGTGAAGAACGAACTCAAGGAGGCTTTCGTCAACACGGCAAAGGCTGAGTACGAGGCTAAGTTCGGCATCGAACTCAAGGTTTACGATGTTGAGATAGCTGATGGTGCTCGCAAGATTGAATAAGACCCTCCCGACCTCCCACAGGGAGGAGAAAAGAACGACTATTCCCGACATTTATTTGTCGGGGATAAAATAAAAAATTATAACCTAACTAAAATAATGAAAAAAATCCTATTCGCAGTAGCAGCTGTACTCGGTTTGGCAGCTTGCAATTGTTCAGAGCAGAGCGCAGCGCTCCAGTCTGGACTTGATCCTGCAAAGTTCGACACTATCATCGGTGGCGACACAGTAAAGCTCTACACATTGAAGAATGACAAGGGCATGGAAGTGAGCATCACTAACTATGGTGGTCGCGTGGTTTCACTCGTTGTTCCTGACAAGGACGGCAAGCCAACAGACGTTGTTCTCGGTTACGACAACATCGCTCAGTATGCTGATACAGTAAACTCTCCAAGCGATTACGGTTCTTCTGTAGGTCGTTACGCTAACCGTATTGAAGGTGCAAAGTTCACTCTCAACGATACTGTCTATAACCTCAAGAACAACGATGGTCCTAACTGTCTCCACGGCGGTGGCAACACTGGTTGGATGCACAAGGTGCTTGCTGCAGAGCAGATTGGCGACAGCATTCTCAAGCTCACTCTCAAGGCTGAGGATGGCGAGAACGGTTTCCCAGGCAACGTAACTGCCGTAACTACTTACAAGGTTACTGCTGACAACACTCTCGACATCACTTGGGAGGCAGAAACTGACAAGCCAACTGTCATCAACATGACAAACCACAACTACTACAACCTCAACGGCGATCCTGAGAATGTCGGTACAGACATGGTGCTTTACCTCAATGCCGACAATTGGACTCCTGCTAACGAGCTCTACATCCCAACAGGTGAGATTGCTTCTGTAGAAGGTACTCCAATGGACTTCCGCGAGCCACACGCTATCGCTGACTCTATCGTGAACGCCAAGTTCGAGCAGATGAAGAACAGCAACGGTATCGGTTACGACCACAACTGGTGCTTGAACACTTACAAGGACGGCAAGGGCGACGACACTCAGGTCTGTGCTTCCCTCTACTCTCCAAAGACTGGTATCTTCATGGAGATGTTCACTAACGAGCCAGGTGTTCAGTGCTACACTGGCAACTTCCAGGGCGAAAACAAGGACCTCGTTTGCAAGGGTGGCAAGAAATATCCTCCTCACGTAAGCGTTTGTCTTGAAAGCCAGAAGTACCCTAACTCTCCAAACGTTAAGGATTGGCCTTCACCAGTCGTTAACCCAGGCGAGAAGTACTACAGCCACGCTGCTTACAAGTTCTCTATCAAGTAAAGAATAATTATAACAATAATAAAAAATGGAAAAAATCTTAAATGCTTTGAGCGGCAACGGCTTCGAACCTATTGACTACATCGTCTTCGCCGCTTACATCGTCCTTCTCGTAGGACTGGGTATTTTCCTCAGCCGCGGAAAGAAGGGCGAGGAAAAATCATCTACAGACTACTTCCTTGCAGGTAACACCCTTACTTGGTGGGCAGTAGGTGCTTCTCTTATCGCAGCCAACATCTCTGCTGAGCAGTTCATCGGTATGTCTGGTTCTGCTTTCGCTTCTGGTATCGCTCAGGCTGCTTACGAACTTATGGCAGCAGCAACATTGCTCGTTGTTGGTAAGTTCCTCCTTCCTTTGATGATCGAGAAGAAGATCTTCACTATCCCACAGTTCCTTCGTGAGCGTTACAACTGGGGTGTAGGACTTGCTTTCTCTATCCTCTGGCTCTTCCTCTACGTATTCGTTAACCTCACTTCTGTAGCTTGGCTTGGTGCTCTCGCTATCCAGCAGATCCTCGGTCTCCCTACAGACATGATCATCAACGTAGCAGGTATGGATGTTGACCAGGTTCGCCTTTGCATCATCCTCTTCCTCTTCCTCATTGCTGGTATCTACTCTATCTACGGTGGTCTCGCTTCTGTAGCATGGACAGACGTTATGCAGGTAACATTCCTCGTAGGTGGTGGTCTCATCACAGCTTACGCAGCACTCTCTGTAATCGGTGCTGAAGTTTGGGGTTGCGGTGCTCTCGAGGCATTAGGAAATATCTATAGTTGGTGTATCGGTCAGGAGGGCGATAAACACTTCAACTTGATTGTGACACGAAACGAGGAGATGTATCCTGTGATCAATGGTGTAACAGACGCTGCTGGTCAGGTTACTCAGAAGGAAGACCCATTCTTCACTAACCCAGGTCTCGTTCTCGTATTCGGTGCTCTCTGGCTTACAAACCTTGGCTACTGGGGCTTCAATCAGTACATCATCCAGAAGGGTCTCGCTGCC
>JAZRXS010000088.1:0-2103 GCA_045600325.1 Prevotella sp. | reverse complement strand
GTCTTCTTCATATTCGCAAGGAACATATCCAATTCGTCAATCCATGTCGGATATTCTGGAGTGGCATTTGCTCCGGCCGATTCTCCTCTCATGAATCTCGTGAAATGATATTTCACTGCTTCAAGCTGTTTCTGGTCGAATCCGAAAGCAGGATCGTGACCATCGATCATTATATCGATAAGCTTATATACAGGGAAGAGATTCTTATAATAACCTCCATCCATGATAGTATGCTGAATGCTTATCAGACTATTAAAATGACGCTCATCCTCCTTCATGGACTCTGCCATTTCTTGCGTGCTCTTGTATTTGAGACGTGGCTGAGAAAGAAGTAAGGCTTCTTTTTCAGCGTTATATGTCTTTCCATCAAGTACGATTTTTACCTCAACCTTTACCTTAAGGCGCTGAGGTGCATCAAGAGCCTTGTCTTTACATCTGAAGATCAGTCTTCTGACACCATCGGGTTCGACTTCTGGTATTGGCTGGCACATGATGCCGAGCGAGTTGACGAGCTCCTCATAGTTAATATGTGATACGTCTCGGGTAACAACCGATTCATCACAGATAGGTGTAAATTTAATGTCTTCCTGCTTAGGTACGACAGGGATGACAAGAAGTTGCATGTTCTCCTCGTCAAAGTCATATATAGCTATTTGTCCGCTACCTTCTGCAGGAATATAGCTCTTGCCTCCAGATGTATAGACAAAATGCGAATCTCCCTTGTGTCCGTAAGTGTATTCCTCAATATAACTTGGGATTTCATTAACAGCGAATTTCAATCCGAGATGATAGCGATATACAGGCAATGAACCTTCTGCCGTAGCTCCATCTGCGCCTACAGCCTTGATGTGAAGATACATCGCATCAAACTTGCCAGGAGTGTCAGGAGCTTTCTGTTTATCGGTCAACACCGCAAAATACTCCTTCATGCCTTTTAATTCGCCACCTTCCTCGATTTCAACAGAATAATATTCATTAGAAATCTCTGCTGTCATCTCTTTGATCTCTCCTAAACCAAGAATACCGAACTGTACCCTTGCCTCCTTCTTGAAGCAAGCAGGCAAAGTGAGATTTTCTTGAGCAAAGGCGATCATCGGTTTATTCAGAAGGAAGTTCAGTTTTTTTGTTCGTGAACCTAATTCTGATGCCATAGTAAAGAAAACTGCGACCTTCTCAGGCAGATTATCCTGTGGCGGAACACCAATGACGGCAGCCATATAACCATCCATATATTGCTGGTTGTAGGCATCGATATAGCCATCGCCCTTGATTTGTATTCGTCTTGTAAGTGCTTCGTCAGGAAATTCCCGACCATTCTTATCTATTTTGACTACACGCGCATAGATAGTCTCATGCTTGCCTCCAGGAACAAGGAAGTTGCCAAATTGCTTCATTGTGCGCAGGTCATAGGTGAATCTCTCTTTCTCTTCCGGACCCTTATCTTCTTCTTCCTCTTCTTCTTCTTTCTTTTTCTTTGCAGGTCGTTTTGCCGCTTGTTTTTGTTGCTTTGGTTTTGGAGTGTCGGAAGGCTTCTTCGAACCGTTCTTGAATACATTTATAAGCTTCTTTCCTGCAATCCAACCAAAAGTTGGACCTCCGATAAGTATAATAACATCGGTAATGTCCATACCTTCTTCTCCTGCTTCCTCGCTGGCGTCGGCTTCTACTACAACATCAGTTGGGATTACTGTTGCTCCTTGATTCGATAGTTCAAATTCGAAAACTGCAGAAACTGTTGATTTATTAATATTGATAATTGTTTTGTTGTCATTCTCAGTTACCACAGGTTCGCCATGAACAGTGTAGGTTACGTGGATAGTATACTTGTTGGCATTTCCCGTTTTTAGGATTTTCGTACATACAATAGGGGAATTGTCGTCATCGTCCGATACAGTTTTTTTATCTACCTCATGAGTATATCTGCCACCAATCATATATTTCTTTTCAGAAATAAATGGCAGCATTGAAGGCATTCCTGCAATCGCTGCAGTGAGCGAGTGAAAACCTGTCAGTTCGCTGCCCCTGGTGCCTCTTGTAAGAGCTGTTATAGAGACTTTCAATTCAGCATTTTGGGCAGCAGTTCCGTAGAAATAGAAAGTTTTC
>JAZRXS010000087.1:0-34931 GCA_045600325.1 Prevotella sp. | reverse complement strand
ACCGTCACGACCATCACCCTCGTACTGGTCGCTACGTTGACCGCGCCACATACGAAAAGGATATCGCCCTGATAAAGCAATGCAACATAAACTTCCTGCGCACATCCCACTATCCAGACGATCCGTACCTCTATGAGCTTTGCGACCGCTACGGACTTTTTGTAATGGACGAAGCTAACCAGGAAAGTCACGGCTACGACTATGCAAATGAATACATGGGACACCAACCTGACTGGAAGGATGCCCATGTAGATAGAGCTGTAAGCCTTGTGCAGAGAGACAAGAATCATCCGTCGGTTGTCTTCTGGTCGCTTGGCAACGAAGGCGGTGTTGGCCCTAACATTCAGGCGATGAAGGATACGATAGAGGCAATGGACGATACTCGTTTGCCTTTCTACGACTGCGACCCTCAGTATTCTGCCCTACACGATGTAGGTTATCCTTCGCCTCAGGCACTTGCCGACATGGGCAAGGGTGAGACGCGCATGCCAATGATTGCTCGCGAATATGCTCATGCCATGGGAAACTCCATGGGCAACTTCAAGGAGTATTGGGATGTGATATATGCAGACTCAAGTATCTGTGGCGCTGCAATCTGGGATTGGGTGGATCAGGGCTTGGCTTTGCCAAGACCCCTCCCGACCTCCCCACAAGGGGAGGAGAATGCCCAAATGGTAAATGGCTCTCGCAATGTTTTGCTCGGCAGACCTCATACATCAGAACTCACGAAGCACGACGATGAATATTGGGCATACGGTGGCGACTTTGGTGACAAACCAAATGACGACAACTTCCTGATAAACGGATTAGTAGCTCCTGACCGCAAGCCTAATCCGCATTTCTACGAGGTGCAGTATGTCTATCAGCCAATTCATTTCAGCTATGAGAATGGCGAGATAAAGAAGCATAGCATGGATCCGTTTGTGGATGTGAACGACTTTGACTATGAAGTCACCACTGAATATCTTGAATATAAGCCAAGTTATACCGACAGCATTTTGGTGGTAAAAGCAAAGCTGCGCGAGGATAAGCCTTGGGGCAAGAAGGGAACTGTCGTTGCACATGAAAGCTTTGAACTGAACGAGCACCATTACCCTGCTGGCATTAGTCCAACAAAGAAAAGGCCGAAGGTGGTGAGCGACGAACAGAAAATACAAATTGTCACTCCACGAAGCACTATCGAGTTCAATGCCCATAACGGAGCTTTGGAGCAAATAGTCATTGACGGTGAACCGATGCTGCAGTCTCCACTGGAACCTTATTTCTGGAAACCAGAAAACGACAACCAATGGAAAGCAGGCTTCAAGGGACGCTTGGGTGTTTGGCAATATTGCGGTGAACAGCGTCAGCTGAAGGACGTGAGCATATCAAAGGGCAAGGGTACGGTGAAAGTGCAATTCCGTATGTCGCTGCCTGTTGGTGCTGACTACACTCTGACTTATGAAGTGAACAACGACGGGCAGATACTTACACATGCTGCTTATCAGCCACAAAACGAAGACATTCCTCTTATACCTAAGTTCGGAATGCGCTGCACCGTAAATGATCTCGCTCATGTGATAAAATATGAAGGTCGTGGTCCTTACGAGAACTATCCCGACCGCAAGCTGTCGCAACATATTGGACATTATATGCAGAATCTCGACACCCTGATGACTGATTATATCCGCCCACAGGATAATGGCTACAGATGCGATGTGCGCTATATTTCTACGCTGGACAACAAGATGCAGATTGTCGGTCTTCAGCCGCTCTGCTTCAATGCCCGCGACTATGCTGACGAGGAACTTGACAAAGGATATCGCCATCCGCAGGAGATAAAGCACGATGGATTGCTGCATCTTAACATCGACCTCAACGTCCACGGCGTAGGCGGCATAAACACATGGGGCGGCCGCACGTTGCCTGAATACACTCTGCCCGGCAATAAATCTTACGAATATAGTTTTTTAATTCTTTTTCCTGGAATAACCGAACAATCATGTACAAGAAACTAACCACTCTTTACCTTTTACTCTTTACACTTCAGTTTTCACTCTCCTCTTTCGCTCAGAAGACTGTAGGGCCTCTCCCATCAAAGGATCAGTTGGCGCTTCAGGACATGGAGATGTATGCCTTCCTGCATTATTCGCTAAATACCTATACCGACCAGGAATGGGGATTCGGCAACGAGGATGTGAAGCTCTTTAATCCGTCGAACCTCGATACCCGCCAATGGGTACGCACTTGCAAGGCGGCTGGCATGAAGGGCGTAATCTTCACGGCAAAGCACCATTGCGGCTTTTGCATGTGGCCATCGGAATTTACGGATTATGACGTTCAGTCATCGCCTTGGAAGGACGGCAAGGGTGATGTGGTGCGCGAACTTGCCGACGCTTGCAAGGAATACGGCTTGAAGTTTGCCGTATATCTGTCGCCATGGGACAGAAACCATCCTGAGTATGGCAAACCTGAGTACGTCACTTATTTCCGCAATCAGCTTCGCGAGTTGCTCACCAACTACGGTGATGTGTTCGAGGTATGGTTTGACGGTGCCAATGGCGGCAACGGTTGGTATGGCGGTGCCAATGACACTCGCACCATCGACCGCTTGACTTACTACCAGTGGGACGAGACATACAGGATGATTCGAGAACTGCAGCCGCATTGCGTAATATGGAACGACGGAGCAAACCGCCGCGGCGACCTCCGCTGGGTAGGCACAGAGGCAGGAAACATCGGTCATCGCAACTGGAGTCTTATGAGCAGCACAAAGGATCCTGAATGGGGCGACCTGCACTACGGCATGGAAGATGGCGATGTGTGGTGTCCGGGTGAGACAAATACGAGCATCCGTCCGGGATGGTTCTACCACACTACGGAAGATGCGCATGTGAAATCGCTATCAAAACTTATGGACACTTATTACAAATCTGTAGGCAGAAACAGCACTCTCCTGCTCAACTTCCCAATCATGCCTAACGGCCTGATCTCGCCTATAGACAGCGTGCGAGGAATGGTATTCGCTGATATGATTCACAAGGTGTTTGACAATGACCTTGCCAAAGGAGCTAAGATGCAATACACTCCCCCTCGTGGGGGAGACGAAGGGGGTTGCTTTGTGCTTAACTTCAAGCAACCTACAACCTTCAACCGCTTCATGGCTTGCGAGGACATCAGTCGCGGTCAGCGCGTGAAGGAGTTCAAGCTTGAAGCATTTGTGGATGGCGCATGGGTGCCACTGAAGGACGAACTTGCCGACTGGGGCGACGGTTTGGAAACGATTGGCCGCAAGCGCATAATATGCTTCCAAGATGTTACTGCTACCCGACTTCGCATGACCATCACCAAGACAAAGGCAAAGCCAGTAATCAGCAAGATGGGCGTGTTCCTTGCTCCCGAACTTACAGCTGACATTCCTAACTCGGGCGAAAAATTCTCGTCAAAGCTGAACATTGCCATGATAGGCAGCAACGACGCTCCTTCACGCTCCATAATGGTTGACCTTGGAGGCACGAAGAAAGTGAAAGGTTTCCGCTATCTTCCTCCACAAGGACAGGGTGCTGAGGGCATCATCACTCGCTATTCGTTCTGGACAATGGAAGCTAATGAATGGAAGCGCATCAGCGAAGGCGAGTTCTCAAACATCGTGAACAACCCTATCTGGCAAAGCGTAAGCATTGACCCTATCAACTCAAACCTACTTCGCATCGATGCCGAAAGCTTGAACGCTGGCGAAAGAGCTGTGTATGAAGACATTGAGATTCTGACAGAATAAAATTAATTTCATTCATGGATGTGATAAACCAGTTTCATAGATTACGATAATGAGAAAAGCAAGTAGAGAAATGCCCGCTGAATGGGCATTCGAAATAATGGACAAAGCTCCATATATCACAGTAGCGATGACTGAAGAAGACGGTACACCATACGCTGTGCCTCTTTCATTGGTTCGTGTTGACGATAATACATTCTACTTCCATGGTGCCATGGAAGGCAAGAAAATGGACATTATCCGAAATAACCCTAAAGTGTGGCTTTCTGCCGTTACAAAATGTAAACCTACAGTAGGGCCAAAGGATGGAAGTTTTACGCTGGAATTCAAATCTGCCATGGCTCAAGGTGTAGCAGAGATAGTTACAGACGAAGCTGAGAAGATCAAGGCTTTGCGTGCTATCTGTGAGCGTTTCTTGCCTAAGCACATGGATGCCTTCGATGCATCTATAGCAAGAAGCATAGGCAGAACAGCCGTTGTACGCATTACCCTCACAGAACCTCCTACAGGAAAGCGCAAGCAGTATGATAGTTATGGAGATGAAATGAAATACGGAAGGATGTAGAATATGAAAAAATTACTTTTTATTGCATCAGCACTGCTATGTGCCATAACGGCTAACGCACAGACATTGAAGGAAGGCGAGATGCCAACGCTCCCGCCTTTTCCTGAAATACCTGAAAAGAAGCCTGTTGGCTCGGTGAAATTAGCTGACATAAACACGTTTGCAGAAGTGAAGCTCAACATCCCCATCACGGAAGGTCCTTTCAAGCCTACGTGGGAGTCGATAGAGGCGAACTACCCTGGCTCGTCAGAATGGCTGAGAGATGCAAAGTTCGGATTCTGGGTACATTTCGGTCCTCAGTCGGCTGGTGAGAGCGGCGACTGGTATGCTCGCAACCTTTACAAGGAGAAGGAAGCCCATATAGCCAACACTAACCACGTGAAGCGCTATGGTCATCCGTCTGAGATTGGCTACAAGGATGTGCTGAAGGATTGGAACCCAACGAAGCTCGATCCTGAGTATCTGACAAAACTATACCAGAAGGCAGGTGCACGCTTCCTGATGATACAGGGCGTTCATCATGACAACTACGACCTTTGGAACTCAAAATACCACCCTTGGAACTCCGTCAACATAGGTCCCAAGCGCGACCTGCTGCGAGAGTGGGCAGATGCCTGCAGAAAGTACAATATGCACTATGGCGTAACCTTCCACCACGAATATACTTGGTGGTGGTGGCAAACGGCCTTCGGTGCTGACTCCAAGGGCGACAAGGCAGGTGTGCCTTACGACGGCAACCTCACGCTCGAAGATGGCAAGGGCAAATGGTGGGAAGGCTACGACCCACGCTTGCTCTACGGCATCGACCTCAGAGAATACGAGTCGGTGGAGGAATGCGCCCACACAGGATGGTCGCCTCCAAAGCCTGGCATCTTCTGGCGTCACCTTGACTACTGCAAATGGTACTCCACCCAGTGGGCATTGCGAATCATGGACGTGGTGGCAAACTATGACCCTGACTTCATCTATACTGACGGCACGGTGCAAGGTCCTTTCACTGGCGACGGCACAGGTTCCGGCTACAAGTGCAACGCCATGCAAACGGTGATGGCTGACTACTACAACCGACAACTGAAGAACCGAGGCAAGGTGGATGCTTTCAGCATCATCAAGTTCCGCAACACCACCAATGGCGCGGTGAATACCGCTGAGTTTGATTTCCCAGACACAATAAATGCCGTGCAACCTTGGATTCGCGAAGCACCTGTTGGCGACTGGTTCTATGCTCCGGGATTCACCTACGATTCCGGCTCGATGATACGTTTTGTGATAGAAGCCATTTCCCGTGATGGCAATGCTGCGCTCAACATACCGATGCTCCCTGACGGTTCGATAGAAGATGCATGCGTGACTATGCTCGAGGAAGTGGGCAACTGGATGAGCATCAATGGCGAAGCTGTGTATGGCAGCAAGGCTTGGAAGAAGATCGGCGAGGGCGAAACCACAAAGAAGGGCAAACTGAAGAAACTCCCTGGCGGCAAGCTTGGAGAGAGTCACAAGAACTTCAAGTTTAACGCGCAGGACATTCGCTTCACTGTGGGCAAGAATGGTTCGCTGTACGCTTTCTGCATGGCTCTGCCAAATGGCGGCGAGGCGGTGAAGGTATATTCGCTTGCAAAGTCAGAGGGTAAGAAGGTGAAGAGCGTGAAACTGCTTGGCAGCAACGAAAAGCTGAAGTGGAAGCAGACAAACGAGTGCCTCGCCATCCAATGTCCAACCGTATTTCCATGCAAGACAAGCATAGTGTTCAAGATTGATTAAAGGTGATTTCTATAAATTACCACCTAAATATAGTGTTCGAAATTGACTAAATTGAAATATGTACAAGAAAACAATCTATATCCTTATTGTTGCAGCATTGAGCGTTTCCCTGCTTGCAGCATTCGTGACAAAACAGTTTGGTGTTGAGCTGGGTGCTATGGATTGGATAGCCCACTGGGTATCATCGCCTATTGCTCTGTTGTTGGGCATAGTTTTCGCCCTGACATTCGGTGCTACTTTCGAGAAGTTCACAAAGATGATGTCCAAGAAGATGTTGCAGTATTCAGTCATCGGATTGGGCTTTGGCATGAACGTGAATCAGGCACTTGCATCGGGCAAGGAGGGAATGCTCTTTACCATAGTCAGCGTTTTCGGAACGCTTGCCATCGGTTGGCTGATAGGCAGGAAACTGCTGAAGGTGGACAGAGAGACAAGTTATCTTATTTCCTCGGGTACAGCCATCTGTGGCGGTTCTGCCATTGCTGCCGTAGGTCCTACGATAAAGGCAAAGGCTGAGTCGATGTCCGTAGCCTTGGGAGTTGTCTTCGTATTGAACGCCGTGGCACTCTTCATATTCCCCTACATCGGTGATGCTATCGGAATGACGATGAAGGAGTTTGGCATGTGGGCAGCCATTGCCATTCACGACACGAGTTCCGTTGTTGGAGCTGGTTCGGCATACGATGCACTTCACCCGGAACTGATGGCGAGCGAAGGCGTGTCTGCGCTTGAAGTTGCCACTACCATCAAGCTTACCCGTGCTCTTTGGATAGTGGCTTTGGTGCTTGTCACTCCGTTCGTTATGCGAAACAAAGATGGGAACGAAACAGCAGTAAAGCCATGGCATCAGACAATCCCTCGCTTCATCATCTGGTTTGTTGTTGCGATTCTCGTGAACACCTATCTACTGTCCAACGCATCACTCATCGGCGACAGCGCAGCAAGCATAGGTTCTGGCGTTAGTGGTGCTGTCAACCAACTTGCCAAGCATATCATCACATTGTCACTCTTCTTCATTGGAGCAGGGTTGACGCGCAAGACACTAAAAGCTGTCGGCATACGTCCTCTCATCCAGGGCATACTTCTGTGGATTACTATCAGTTGCGTGTCACTGGCTTATATCCTTTGGATTTAATTGTGTATTAACCGATAAATGAACAAAACAAAAATGAGCGACGCAATATCATTCCGCAAAGCCAGCATTGATGATGCCCTTTTCATAGCGAAAGGCTTTCACATGGGGTTTCACCCCTTCTGGCACTTTATTCATTTTCGGTCACGATTATGAGAAAATGATAAGGAATTAGTTTCATCAATATTCAGATAACTATGGACAACAATATAACAACTATGGAGCAAGGTATGCAACGCCGTACGGAATTGCTCCTTGGAACAGATAACCTCAACAAGATCCGTCAAGCCAAGGTGCTGATCTTTGGTGTTGGTGGAGTTGGATCATGGTGCGCAGAAAGCCTGGTGCGCAGTGGTGTGAGAAATCTCACCATTGTTGACTCCGACCGCGTCTGCGTTACCAATTGCAACCGCCAGCTGATGGCAACGAGCAAAACCGTCGGACAGGTAAAGGTGGAGGCTCTGCGCGACCATTTGCAGGAACTCAATCCTAACGCCAACATCTGTTGTCTCCAGAAAATCTACGAGGCAGAGACAGCCGCTGATTTCCACATGGAGGAGTACGACTTCATTGTAGATGCCATCGACTCGCTGAAAGACAAGGCAGATCTGATACTGCGTGCAACGGCTCTCCCTAAGCATATAACGTTCGTTTCGTCCATGGGAGCCGCCCTGCGTCGTGATCCGTTCATGATAAGGAAAGCTGAGTTCTGGAAAATAAAGGGTGACCCGTTGGCAAGGGCTATACGCAACAAGTTCAAGCGCGCGAAAGAGTTCCCTTCAAGGAAGTTCCTGTGTGTATATAGCGAGGAGCCGCCGATGAAGAACATGGGAGTGGACACGGCATGCGGCACTGATGCTTGCATTTGTCAGAATGTGATTTCGGCGAAGGCGCAGATAAACGGTTCTCTCTGTCACATCACAGCTTCGTTTGGCAATGCCATTGCTGGTTTGATCATCAATCATATCATAGATAAGTAAGGTTTTACAAGAGAAACTCAAAATGGACATTGAACAAGTAAGAGCATACACGCTATCAATACCTGGCGTTACAGAAGACCAACCTTTCGGTGATGACATCATAACCTTCCGCATCGAAGGCAAGATATTCCTTTGCCTGTGGTTGGGTGGCGGTGAACATGACATTAAAGGCAATGCTGAGCCAAGGTTCGCTCTGAAATTGACACCGGAGAGGAATGAGGAACTTCGGGAACTATACTCTGCCGTTACTCCTGCATGGCATTGGAACAAGAAACATTGGAGCGACGTCTATTATGAACAACTCGACGAAACTCTTGTTATGGCATTGATCAAGGAGTCGTATCATTTAGTTGTCTCAAAACTCCCGAAAGCCGTTAGAGTGAAATATCTATAGAAACAACACGTCAAGATAGCAGGTTTGTCACTTGCTCCTTTCGGCAAGGAAGTTGAATTAGGGTTAGATCCCTGTTTAAAAGAAAATTATCCAAGTTTGATTTATTTGTGCCTAAAAGTATAATGTTTCCGAAATTAATATCACAAGTTCAACATAAAACTGCTTAAATTTCCGTTTACTATGAAAAAGAATCTTTTTACCCTCGTCATAGCACTCTTTGCCATGACAGCATCTGCACAGACACCGCATGACATTCTAAAGATTATTGACAAGAGTTGGCAAGAGCAAATACCTGCAAACAGTCCTCTTCTCAAGAAATACGGTTTGAAAGTTCTCGTGAGCGATGTCGATGAGCCTGAAGATGAACCAGGTTTTTACACATTCGTTTATGGAAGAGGTGTCAAAATGAAGAATGTAAAACACGATGAAGGTGATGGTATTGTATATTATGAACAAGTGCCAGTTGCAGTTAGTTCAAATGCCTTTGCCATTCGTTTGGAATTGAGCACCGACAATGCAGAATATGTATATTTCAAGAACAAGTCAAGTTGGCAGACTTTCGTAAAGCATCTGAAAACAAAGACTACTCTATATACAGAAAGCAAATACGATTCGGTGTCGAAGATGTATCTTGTTTTCATACATTATTAACAAAATTTGCACAAAAGGGTCAGACCCCCTTTGTGCAAATTTCATACGGATTACAGCGAATCTTTCAAGATGTCGAAGAAACCTTTGCCGGATTGAGTGCTTGACTGATTTCCACTTATCGTGTCAATGACATCACCAAAAGTAGGCTTTCCTGTTGGATTGTAATCGTAGCCACCTTCCGGTTCACCAATACGGTACAGGATGTTGAGAACCAGATCGCTTTCATACCAATGCTCAAGGTCAACATGGTAAACAACACCCATGATGCGCTTGTAGTAGTGGTCTTCATCAGGATATTTGCCAGCCTTATGGAAACCGGCATCACGAAGTCGGTCGCAATAGATGTTACGGTATTGCTCCATCTCCACCTCATGCTCAACTTCTACGTCAAGTGAGTAGAAATGACCGCCTTCACCATCACCAAGACGCTCAATAGACATTGACTTTGCAGGCAAATCCCACTTCGGATATTGTGGAAGTAACGTGTTCCATCTCGCAAGACATGCTGCAACGCCTTCGGTATTTCCTATTTTTTCAACTTCGTTTACTGCGTTTTGCAAACGAGACAAGATACCAACCATACCTGACTGCTGCTGTGACTGTTCGTCTGCATGATTATTCTGGTTGCCTACAGAGGTGTTTTGTCCTGTAACGGCTTCTTTCACAACCTTACCGACCGTGTCACTCACAACCTGACCAAGAGCATCGCCAAATAATTTTCCAAAGAATCCCATTTTGATATATATATTTTTACTTGTGTTATCTTTCACGAATTGTTTTCGGGTGCAAATGTAACACTTTTTATTCAATAATCAAAAGCTTTTGAAAGTATTTTAGTTCCTTTTTACAATTTCAATTACAAGAAAATGAGAAATTATTTCTTTGCTTCCAATTAATTTTTGTAATTTTGCCGCAAAACATAATACTCAATACATATCTATTGGAAGTTACCCTTAAAAACAAAAACATGAAACCATTACTCTTACCTATCAAAAGAACAATAGCAATGGCAGCAATGGCTTGCTGTCTGCTCGTTAACACATACGCTGACGACGGCTCTAGACTTTGGCTTGGAAAAGCCGTGGGAGGAAAGGCAGAGATTACTGTGGCCGCAAAGACTACTGCCACTATCGAGATTGCCAAGAAGGAACTGGCTGCGGCATGGACAGGCGGTGACGTCAGCTTGCAACTGAAGAAAGTGAAGAATATGAAGCGCGATGCCTATTGCATCGATATAAAAGGCGGCAACGTCAGCATAACATCACCTTCCGACATCGGTTTGCTCTACGGTTCATATCGTTTGCTCCAACTTCAGGCAATGGGCAAAACAGATGACGGTACGGTAGTCAATGAAAGCCCTTTCCACGACATTCGTCTGCTCAACCATTGGGACAATCTCGACGGCAACAGCGAGCGCGGATATGCAGGCAAGAGCATCTTCTGGAATGTGGAAGGTTTTCCAGAAACGATTGGCAACAACAACGTGACGAATATCAAGAACTGTCCTCTCAATAACGATACATATGCCCGTGCTTGCGCTTCTGTGGGCATCAACGGTGCTGTGCTCAACAATGTAAATGCGTCGCCAAAAATGCTTACGACTGAGGTGCTCCAGATGGTAAAGAAATACGCTGACGTACTTCGCCCTTATGGCATTAAGACTTATCTCGCAGTGAACTTCGCAGGCCCAGCTGTCATTGGTGGATTGCCAACAGCCGATCCTGCCGACAAGGCTGTGCAGCGATGGTGGAAAGACAAGGCAAAGGAGATTTACACACTTATACCTGACTTCGGCGGCTTCCTCGTAAAGGCTAATAGTGAAGGTCAGCCAGGACCTAAGGATTATAACCGCACTCATACAGACGGCGCAAACCTTCTTGCAGCTGCCATTCGTCCTTACGGCGGCATCGTGATGTGGCGTGCGTTCATAAACAATCCTACCGATCCTGACCGTGCAAAGCAGGCGCGATTGGAGTTTGAGAATCTCGACGGACAGTTCCTTGACAATGTGATAATCCAAGTGAAGAATGGACCTATCGACTTCCAACCACGCGAACCTTACAATGCCCTTTTCGATGCATTGGAAAAGACTGCAGAAATGCCTGAACTTCAGATTACCCAGGAGTATCTTGGACAGGCAAACCACCTTGCTTACCTCGGCACGATGTGGGAGGAGTTCTTCTCTGAGGTTAAACAATATGCCAACTACAAGAGAAATCAGCTCCGTTCTCGCTACAATGCCATTGCAGGCGTTGCAAATACAGGTACAGACGCCGATTTCACAGGTCATCCGCTAGCACAATCCAACTGGTACGCCTTCGGTCGCTTGGCATGGAATCCTGACCTTTCGGCAAAGGAAATCGCCAACGAATGGACAACGCTCACTTTCCCTACGCTCAATGCCGAGCAACATGCCACTGTGGTATCTATGCTCATGCGTAGCCGTGAAGCCGTTGTGGATTACGAGATGCCTATAGGACTTACCCATCAGTTTGGAAATTCTCACTATGCTCCAGGTGTTTGGGACAATCGTCCGATACGTCGCGACTGGCTTCCTGTTTTCTACAACCAGGCAGATGAAAAAGGCATCGGTTTCGACCGTACAAAGGCTACGGGCACTGACAATACATCGCAATATAATCCTGCTTACGGCGGCATGATGGAGAAACTTGAGACATGCCCTGACAAGTATCTGTTGTGGTTCCACCACGTGCCTTGGACACACCGCTGCCAAACAGGTCGCACAGTGTGGGAGGAGCTTTGCTATCGCTATCAGAATGGCGTGAACGAAGCTCGTCAGATGCAGCGACAGTGGAACACGCTTGCTGACGTTGTTGACGCTGAATTATTCCATGACATTCAGGTTCGACTGATGACTCAAACACGCGATGCAGAATGGTGGAAAGACGGTTGTCTGCTCTACTTCCAGAGCCTTTGCAAGAAGCCTATGCCTGACTATGTTGACCCTCCAGTGCATACGCTTGAAGAGTGCATGAACAACAAGGTTCACGTGGGATTGTACAGAAGTCCTTCGCGCGAAGAACTGAATAAAGAAAGGTAGGATTTAGGTATTTTTGATAAGGCAAACATCAATCACGAATCTTGAACTCCATAAGCGCCTTGTTCGGCCCGCATTGGAAGTTGCCGTATGATTTCATAGCACCCATACGGTAGTTGGTATCGGGAGTTGTAAGTGGTTCCCACCAAATGAGTCCGTGCAGATGCTTGCCTGCATTGTCAATAAGATAACGGATGCAATCTGCCCCAACATTTTCGTCTTGGTCAGGCATACCTACCTCAACGAGCATGGATTCCTTTCCGTACATCTCGAAGATGGCGTCTGCATTGGCTATGCACTGGTCACACTTTTTCTTCCAATTCTGATCAACTTCTCCCGTTACCCAATTCATTGCAGGATAGAGTGACCATCCGAGCATGTCGAACGGCACATTATATCGACGAAGAATGTCAAGGATGTATGTGGTGCGACCGAGGTTATAGCCATTGTCTATATGGCAGATGCAAAGAGTCTTTGGGAAAACTTCTTTAGCTGCATCATAACCAGCCTTGAAGAGCATGGCAAACCAATCGGGATGAGTGCTGGCAATGCCGTAGGGATGCATGAAGCCGTTTGGGATTTCATTTCCTATCTGCACCCATTGCGGGGTGACTCCAGCATTCTTCAGGGCAGTGAGAGTCTCTATAGTGTGGCTACGGACGCTATCGCATATAACGCTGATGGAATCATCCTGGCGCCGCGCTGACTCATGCCACTCCACTGGCACATTCTGCTTCCCTGGGTCAGCCCACCAGTTGCTGTAGTGGAAATCTATCATCACGTGCATACCCGATTGTTTGGCACGCACTGCTTTGCGCACAACATCTTCCGTGTCGTTATATTTCTTGCCATTGCGCGAAGGCTTGGGATTAACCCACACTCGCAGACGAATGGCATTCATGTCCAATTGCTTCATAAGCGCAAAAGCTTCCGTAGGCTTGCCCAATGAATCGACATACTGCCACTTGCCGTTGTCCTCCGTTTCCGTAACCCAACTGATGTCGCCACCACGAACAAAGTTCTTCTGGGCGATGCAATTGGCTGACGTGATAAAGAGGAGCAACAACAGCATGTAGCGACAAGGGAGAAGTGAATGTTTCTGCAACATAATAGTTATTATATTCAACTTTAGTGTCTAACAACCTTCATTGTATGCGTCTTTCCGTTTCTCTCCGTGATTCGCATAATGTATGTGTTGTATGGATTTAGAGAGGAAACAGCCTTTCCGTCGAGCGTAAAGAACTCACGGCGGACAATATCAAGCGAGTCTTCATTGAAGACTGTCTGAATGGCAGAAGGATCCTTTGTCACGGCTACGCCAAACTGCTGGGTGTATGTAGAACCTTCTGCGTCAGTCACGGTAACCATTGCTTTGAAGATGCCGTCTGTCGTAGGCTTTACGGAAAGAGTAGAGCTTGAGATAGTAGCAGTAAGCTGTGGATCAGCGCTTGAAACAGCATATACTGGCGACTTTGTAAAACCGCTGAACTCCTTTGAAACATCAAATGTACCGCTCTCGCCTTCCATTACAATAATGTATGGATGAGCTATGAACTCAAGGTATTCCTCAAGGAGAGTATAGCCGTCGTTGTCAGGGTCGGCATTGTGGTTTGCCACGTTGACATCGCTACCGATGAGATTCTCGTACCAGTTTGGCATACCGTCCTGGTCGGTATCATAATCTGCAGGACGTGTTTCCTCCGGGTAAGCTTCCCAACCGCCGCAGTCGTTTTCATGGTCAATCTCGCCCTTTATGCCAGAGCGTGAACCGACGTAAGTGTAAGTGCCTTTGATGGTTTCTTCAGTGACGCGAAGATGCTGGTCGTCACGGCAAGGCATTGTGGCACCTGAATTGCTCGTAACAATCTTGAAAGCGTCCATGGCAGAGTGGATTTCAGCGTATGAAGGGAAGAAAGGTTCGCTTACAAAGACTTGGTAAGAAGGCGTAGGAGCGCCATTCTTCAGCGTGTAGCGGTAAGTGTCGCCCTGCTTGTCGTAGGAGAGAGTGTGGTTCTTGTTCTCACGAATATTACCGCTAACGTAAGCACGCCAAGTACTTTCTGCTGAACCTACATTCTCATAGTCCTGGCTATAGAGGATAGTTTGCTTCGTATCAGGCCCCATCTTGTAGTAGTTGTTCACGAAATTCGCCTCATGACAACCGCCGTCAGTGGTACGAGAGCCCCAGTTATAGCATACATTATTGAAGATATCCATCTGACCGATAGCAGTATTATTACCATCCATACCACCACCCATACTCCAGTTACGTCCGTAGCAGTTGACGAGGAGGTTATGGCTGTAGGTACCAATCTTGCCGTCAATGGTAGCAGCATAGCCATGGTTAGTGCCTGCGCCGTAGTTCTTGTGGTCGGCAATACCTAGAGCTTCTGCAATCATTGAGTACTGGAAAGTGACATTCTTCGCGCCTCGCCCTGAGATTGTTTCATCCGTACCCCAAGCGGCAGTGGTATGATCAACGATGGCATGGTCAGAGCCTGCAAGTCCCATAGCGTTGCCTGTATCACCATAACCATGCTTCAAGCGCAGGAAACGGCAGATGTTATCAGAACCGATGTTAAGGTTTGAGTGCATAATACATATGCCCTTGCCAGGAGCTGTATGCGCAGCAATAGTCACGTTTGGATCGGCAAAGACAGCCTCAAAGTTCATATCTATGACACCTGAAACATCGAAAACGATGGTGCGAGGTCCCTCAAGGTCCTTAAGACCGTAAAGGAGAGAGCCCGGATTATGGTCGAAGTTAAGGTTTGTTACGTGATAAACCTGACCGCCACGACCACCTATGGCAAAGCGTCCATAGCCTTCAGCACCAGGGAATGCCAAGCGACGCGGACGGAACTTCCAGACATTTCCCTTCGTTATATTACCCAAAGCGTCCACCTCATCCACGCGCCAGTAGTAGATGTTATGGGTAGAAAGTTCGGTAGCTTCGTATGAAGTAGAAGTGAGATCGGAAGCTGTAGGAGCAGTCATATTGGCAACCTCAACAGAGTCTGTACCAATATAGATATTATGGGCAGCAACTCTCTCTGAAGCAGCTGTCCAAGAGAGTTGGCAAGAGCCATTGTCTGCATCAATGTGCATATCGCCAGACGTTGGGAATGGATCCTTAGCCTGAGAAGCAACGCTCACTGTGTTGAGTTCAAAGCCATTGAGAATAGGTGTACGGACAATGGTCTTTGACGATTCAGGATCGGCTGTAGGAACTGTTGTGAAGGTAATCTTAACCACATCATCAGGAGAAGTGACCTTGAAAGAAACCACCGCAATGCCTGCATTTGCAGCAACCGACTCACGGATACTTGGCACGAGATTCTCAATAACCGTACTACCGTTAAGCATCACATTCATCGGACGCACGTCAACACTCGCAGGATTGTCTTTGCAATTATGGTAAGTTTGGAGCGTATGCTGACCGGCAGGAAGTCCCTTTATAGTCATAATGAAAGCACCTGTATCGGTAATTGGGTCAAGTACTATGCAGTCGGCAAGCAAACGACCGTTCTTTGCTTTGAAGTCAGCGTTGCCAATGTCAGTCTTGTTCCAATCGTTACGGAAAAGCTTACTTCCAGAAGACTCAATCTTGAAGTAAACTCCATCAATTGTTTTCTGCGTAGAAGTGATATCCTTTCCCGGATCCCAACGGACATAGCCAGGTTCAAGAACTTCCTGGTCAGAACGACCGGCAAAGGAAATGTCACACTTAATGACAGGTTTGTCTTGGGCGTAGCCAGCAATGAATGTAAGAGCGAGAGTGGCTACTGTTAGAATTTGTTTTAGCATATTATAGGTTAGTTATTTAAATCTGGCGAATAACCGAAGTGGACACTTTGGTAACAGAGGTTATTTCGGCTGAACGAGTTCAAGTTTTGAGCCGCAATGGTCGCAGTAAAGTGCTTTTTCCTTGTGTTTCGATTTGCCGCAGGTTGGGCAGATGAACTTGTTTCGCTTGGTCTTTTCCTTAACCAATTCTGCACTCACGATACCTGTTGGTATGGCTACGATGGTGTAACCCATGAGCATCATCAGCGAGGTGATGAACTTTCCGAAACCGGTTACAGGAGTTAGGTCTCCGTATCCCACTGTTGTCATCGTCACGATACTGCAATATATGCCTTGAAGCACATTCGTCATGTCAGGATTTGACTTGTATTCAATGGACCAAAGCAGCGAACCCATGCAGATATTCAGAATGAATACGAAGATGAAGAATACTATGATCTTATTCATGCTTCGCTGAAGGGAAACAAGCAGTTCATGTCCTTCCTCAAGGAAGTTGAGCATCTTGAAGACGCGGAACACACGGATTATACGCAATGCCCTGATAGACGCATTTACTCCAAGCGGAATGATGCTGAGCAAATCTACAATTCCAAAAAAGCTGAACACATATTCTTTTGGTCGTGGATGACTATAGATACGCAGTATGAACTCGGCTATGAAGAACGTCTGGACAATATATTCCAGCACCTTCATCGTGATATTTCCCCAGCCTTCAATGATGAAACTGTCTATCATTATCAGGAAGATACTGAATGTTATCATCGCAATGAGAATAACATCAAACAGCTTACCCATCGGCGTATCAGTGCCGAAGATTATGGTATAAATCTTATCCTTCAGTGGCTGATTCTGCCTTAGATCTTGTATTGTTTGCTTGATACTTTTCATCCTTTGCAGTTTAAGGGTTGTGGATTTGTAATGTTAAGGTTTGCAGGGCGAAACATCATTTACGGTTCTTAGGCTTTCTACGTGCATGACCTTCAGGAAGGTTTGTTTTTTTCAACTTCTTCTCGAACATTGCGAACGGATTTTCGAAATCGTCAAAAGCCTTCTGCTTTCTGTTCTTCTTTGAATATGAATCACCTTTGCCTTTCTTATCGTAGGTATCGCCTTTGGCTTTGCGGCTCGGAATTCCTCGCCCTACGTTGCCTTTACCACCTGACTTTCCATTCTGATTACCTCCACCATCAGCACGGTTGCAGCGCACCTCACGGTTCTTGTAGTAAGTTCCATTGAGGGCTTCCATAACCTTCTGTGCGTCATGCTCTGGCACTTCTATGTATGAGATGTTGCGAAGGAGCTCAATGTGACCTACTGCCTGACGACCTTGCACATGTTTGTTCAAATATTGCATGACCTCGCCTGGATAGAATCCGTCCATCTTGCCAAGGTTGATAAATAGCTTTGCATAGCCTTTCTCTGCCTGATAAGTCTTGCCATTAAACTTGCCACTCGTGTGCTTGCTGTCTCTGGCATTGCGTTTCTCGCGCTCTACTGTTGGTTTTTCAATGACAGGCGCATTCTTGTAGTATTCAAGGAATTGACCGAACTCCATTGACACAATCTTCTTGATAATGTCTTCCTTGTCGATGTATTCAAAGTAGCGGTTGATGTCTTCCATGAAAGGTGCAATCTGCTCTTCCTCCACATCGGTCTTCACGATCTGATCCATCACCTTGTAGAGCTGCTTCTTGCATATATCTTGAGCAGAAGGTATCTCGCCTTCAACAAACTTCTTTCCGATTTCCTTCTCTATATTGCGCATCTTTCCACGCTCACGAGTATGAATGATGGCAATGGAAGTTCCTTTTCGTCCAGCACGACCAGTACGACCTGAGCGGTGGGTGTAGCTTTCTATATCGTCTGGCAAGCCAAAGTTTATGACGTGTGTGAGTTCATCAACATCGAGTCCACGGGCAGCGACGTCGGTAGCCACGAGAAGTTGCGTGAGATGATTGCGGAACTTCTGCATCGTAAGGTCACGTTGCTGCTGAGAAAGGTCACCATGGAGGGATTCTGCGTTGTAGCCATCACGGATAAGCTTGTCAGCAATCTCCTGTGTTTCAAGCTTTGTGCGACAGAAAACGATGGCATAAATCTTTGGGTTATAATCCACTATTCTCTTCAGAGCCAAATACTTATCCTTCGCATTCACCATATAATAGATATGGTTTACATGCTCTGCACCTTCGTTTCTCGAGCCCACCACAATCTCCTTGTAGTCGCGAAGATACGACTTTGCAATGCGCTCTATCTCACGACTCATGGTAGCCGAAAAGAGAAGTATGCGACGTTCTTCAGGCACACCTTCAAGAATGGCGTTTATGCTCTCTGAGAAGCCCATGTTTAGCATCTCATCAGCCTCGTCAAGAACAACCCTCTCAACCTTTGATAGGTCAGCACAGCCACGTTCCATGAGGTCAATGAGTCGTCCAGGAGTGGCAACTACAATCTGTGCGCCTTTCTTCAACTGACGGATTTGTGGTTCAAGAGAGGTACCGCCATAGACGGCACAGATGTTGATGTCGTCCATCAGTTTGCCGAAATCACGGATATCATCAGCTATCTGAAGGCATAGCTCACGAGTTGGAGCTACGACAACAGCTTGTGTATACTTACCCTTCGAATCTATATTCTGGAGAAGCGGAATACCGAAAGCTGCGGTCTTTCCTGTTCCTGTCTGGGCAAGGGCGATGAGGTCTTCCTTTTGTTCGTTATCGAGAAGTAGAGGAATGACAGCCTCCTGCACTGGCATAGGGTTTTCAAAGCCCATTTCCGCAATGGCTTTCAGTATCTGCGAGTTTATTCCAAGTTGTTCAAATGTCATATTTATATATAAAATTAATGCGTACAAAATTACGAAAAAGATTCCTTAATTAGCAGAGAGCGAAGGAAAAGTTGCGCATAGAGCATGGATTTAACATAATTCGTTATTACATAACAAGAAATATTTTGCTATAAACTTCAAAAGATGTAACTTTGCACTTACATGAGCAACTAAATAAACAACCTATAAAGACTAACAAACATAATGAAATCCACTGTATTGAAACTCATTCTTATCTGCCTCGCAGTTTTATGCGTCATACCTGCATCTGCCAAGAAAAAGAAGTTTCCTGGCGGCAAGCAATACGTCTTTCGCATCCAACTTGCCGACAAGCACGGAACGTCCTACTCTATCAATCGCCCAGAGGAATTTCTCTCACAAAAGGCTATTGAGCGAAGGAAGAAACAGCGCTGCAAGATAGATCAGACAGACTTGCCAATCAATCCAGCTTATTTGAAAACAATTGAGAAAGAGTGTGGAAAGATTGTTTCAAAGTCTAAGTGGAACAATACAGTGCTCGTAGTAACCAAAGACCCCGGAGCAAAAACCCTCTGGCGACAGAAGTGCGAGTTTATAAAGGACATCATACGAGTATGGGAAACTCCTGACTCCGTGAACAATCCTAACGAACGCGACTTGAATTCCTTTCATTTTTCAATGCCCGACACTATTGGAACTTCCATCTATGGTGTAGCAGAGAAGCAAATAAGCATGCTCAACGGCATAAAACTCCATGAGGCTGGCTTCAGGGGAAACGGCAAATCTATTGCCATCATTGATGCAGGATTCGAAAATGCCGACATTCTACCACTTCTTAAGAACAGCAAAGTGCGCCTTGCACGTGATTTCTGTTGGCCCAGCACAAACGACATCTATGCTGAATCTTCACACGGAATGAGCGTACTTTCGTGTATGGCAATGAACATGCCGAACATGTATATCGGTACTGCTCCTGAGGCAAGCTACATCCTTCTTCGTAGTGAATATTCCGAAGCAGAAATGTCTGCTGAAGAAGACTATTGGTGTGCTGCAGCTGAATTTGCAGATAGCATTGGCGTGGACATCATCTGTAGTTCACTCGGCTATACGGAATTCGACAAAGGCGGTCATATAACCTATGCATACAAAGACCTCAACGGCAAGACTGCACAGATTTCAAAGGCAGCGTCAATGCTTGCACAGAAAGGCATGATAGCCGTAGTAAGTGCAGGCAATAGCGGAGCGAAGGTTTGGAAGAAAATCAACTTCCTTGCCGATGGGCAGAACATTCTCGCCGTAGGCGCTGTTGACCGCAATGGAGTTATTGCCACATTCAGTTCGGTAGGCAACTCTGCCGATGGTCGTGTAAAGCCTGATGTTGTGGCGCAAGGTTATCGTACGCAATGTCTTTCCGCACGAAATTTCTTCTCTGCCCTCAACGGCACGTCTTTCTCAACACCAGTACTTTGCGGCATGGTAGCATGTTTGTGGCAAGCACTTCCAAACAAGACTGCATACGAGATAATGGACATCATCCGCAAGAGTGGCGACCGTGCTGATTATCCTGACAACATATACGGTTACGGTCTTCCAAATTTCTGGGAAGCATATAACTCAAACAAGTAGGAATTCTGGATAGGCTGAGAGTCTATCAATACATATTTTGCAGCGGATTATAATTATTAAGGATGAATATGAAAAGATTATTGTTGGTGGTATTGATGGCTTTTGCTATTTCTGCTTTTGGCATTGCAGAACCTATAAAATGGTTTGACGGCAAGTCGGCAGTAAGCTATCAGTATATGACTCCTATAGGCAGTGCGGTGCGTGCAGCCACTGCGCTCTTTGAACAGGATATGGAGGATGTTACGGGAATAAAAGGAAGACAGGATCTTTCATCTAAAATAACTCTATACCAATTGGATAATGCCACAAAGAAACAGAGGAAACAGCTGGAAAAAGCAGGCATCGACATAGAGTTTCTTAGCACTTCTACTGACGCTTTCCAACTTAAGACCACTAAGAATGGGAAAATTTTCATTGTCGGCTCTAACGCTCGTGGTACTGCTTACGGCATTCTTGAAATGTCAAGGATGGCTGGTGTTAGTCCATGGATCTGGTGGGGAGATGTCAAGCCGGAAAGGAAATCAGTACTGACCATAGAATCCGATACAAACATAAAACATAAGGCAAGCGTAGAGATGCGCGGCATTTTCATAAATGATGAAGACTGGTCCATGCGTCCTTGGTCAAGCAGCAACCATGACCCTGCTGGCAAGGGAGTTATAGGCACCAAGACTTATCGCCGCATTTTCGAACTCCTTCTCCGTATGCGTGCCAATGCCATCTGGCCTGCCATGCACGAAGGCACAAAGGCTTTCTTCCTTACTCCAGGTGCAAAAGCGGAAGCTGACTCATGTGGGATATTCATAGGTACAAGCCACTGCGAACCATTGCTTAGAAACAATGTGGGCGAATGGGATGTGAAGCAGCGTGGAGCCTTCAACTATATCACAAACAAGCAGGCTGTTCAGGATTATTGGACTGAAAGACTTAAGGAGGTAAAAACTTCCACAAGCAACATCTTCACCATCGGTATGCGTGGCATTCACGACGGCTCTATGGAAGGCGTGAAGACGATGGACGAGAAGTTCAATGCTCTGCAAGAGGTTATCAACAACCAGCAGCAACTAATAGCCGACAACATTGGTAATCCGGCTACACAAAAGCTGGTGTTCGTGCCATACAAGGAAGTTCTCGAACTTTACGAAATGGGACTGAAAGTGCCCGACTATGTGACACTAATGTGGTGCGACGACAACTACGGCTATCTCACGCGACTTTCAACTCCCGATGAACAGAAGCGCAGTGGCGGTGCTGGCGTATATTATCATCTCAGCTATTGGGGAAGACCTCACGACTACCTTTGGTTGACAACTACACAGCCAGGACTTATATATTCTGAGATGAAAACGGCTTACGACCACAATGCTCGAAAACTATGGATAGCCAACGTTCATGACCCAAAGGTGGCTGCTTACGACCTTTCGCTCTTTCTCGACATGGCTTGGAACATCGACGGAGTTCAGCCAAATGCTATTGGCAATCACTTGAAAAATTGGCTTTCAGAGCAATACGGAGCAGATATAGCAAAAAGAATCTACCCGGCAATGAGGGAATTCTACGAACTAACTGGCAAGAGAAAGCCAGAGCATATGGGGTGGACCCAGGTTGAACTCGACAAGAAGAAGTACGTTCGCGGCTTAAGTCTTGTGGACCAAACAGACATTTCTGAAACAGAGTTCAGCAATGAGAAGCAACGTTACCTTGATGATTACGCAAGGATAAGAGCCATAGTGGAAGAAGCAGCTGGAGATGTTCGCCCTGAACTTCATGACTCTTACTTCGCACATATCGTATATCCTGTCAGTGCAGCTTCTTTGATGGCACGGAAAACACTGAACAAGGACAATACCGCTTACAATGAAATCTGCTCATTGACAGAGAGATACAACAATATCGCAAATGGGAAATGGCGCGGATTGATGGATATGAATCCAAGAGATTTGCCGGTATTCAGAGAGATGCAGAACGACGAATGCCAAACCGAAGAAAGACTGCAGAATGATAGCACTGCACAGTCTAATACTGAATGCTGCAATCAGAATTCTGATTTTTATATCAGCCGCCTTGCATCTTCATTCATAAAAGAAGAGAATGGAGCAACAATCATAGACATGTTAGGTCATAGCATGGGCGCAGTACAATTGCCAAAAGGTGAGACTCTTTCCTACTCTTTCGACAGCCCTTACGAAGCAGATGCAATACTTCGCACCGCCCTTATCCCAACCCAGCCAAACGACAATGATGACATACGCTTTGCAGTGGCTATAGACGGAGGCGAGGAGACAGTTTTCTCACTCAAGGAAAAGTTCCGCAGTGAGCAATGGAAGCTCAATGTGCTTCGCCAGCAGGCTGTCCGTGAGTGTCATCTGCACTTGTCTGAAGGCAATCACAGACTCACGATTCGCGCCATAGACGATCATATAATTGTCGATCAATGGATGATAGACTTCAACCTAAATCGCAGCAAGTTCTACCTATTTCCAAAAGAGTAAAGACATTATATATATTATAATTAGAAATCTGCACAAAGGGGTCAGACCCCTTTGTCCAGATTTCTTTTATTCCTTCTTTCTGCCTCTTACATTCTTCGCTATCACGACAAGAAGAATCAAGAGCAATACACCATAACCAACATAAGCAATGGTTTCTGTAGTATCAATGCTCTTTGGATAGAACTTGAGTTCTACATTATGCTTTCCTTGAGGAACAACAATAGCTCGGAGAATATAGTTTACGCGACCTACAGGAACATCCTTGCCGTCAACCGTAGCTGTCCATCCTGGATAGTAAACTTCCGACAGTACAAGTACAGCCTCCTTGTCAGTTTCTACAGCGTAAGAAAGTTTATTTGGTGCATAGGAAGTAATCTTCACACTACCATTAACAGAGTCGTTTTCTGCACACTTCAGTTCCTCAGCAAACTTCTTGTCGGCAACAGCTGTTGTATGAATATTGATCTTGGCTATACCGTCGATTTCCGCATTTGCATTATCCACAAATTCAACCTTATTCACAAACCAACCATTACCCATGGCGTAAGGATTCTTAATGACAGTTCTACTTTCGTCCTGAAGCGGAATTATCATATAGCGCATGTTGAGCATATCAAGCACAGGCATCACGCTATCAGCATTAACCTTTGACATGTCTCCCTGAGCATTTGCAATAGCGCCCATAGTACTCTGCATTTCTGGAGAGATGTAGTGGTTTATCATCTCTTGATAGCGCTGGAGCTTTGCTGCATGGTAACCACCGATGCTCTTATGATAATAGGATGTCTCATTCTCGTTGAACGTGTTGGAAGCAAAGTTCAGCACACGGTAATTACGACAGTCGGTAGTATCTTTCAGGATTTCCTGGTCTTCTGCTGTCATAGGCTGTGCAGCCTCACGTTCAGCTTTCTCTACGAACATTTCATCATTGAGGTAACGCTTATTGACTGTCCACATATCTACAAGGCAAAGAACGATGAGAGCGACTGTCATATATTCTGCTTTCATCCATTTCTTTACGTTTGCAAAGACAAATGCAACACCTACGAGGATGATGAAGAAAGAGCGCCATGCATCGGCTGAAAGCACGGCAGAACGCATTTCAGTGAGGTTCGAAATCAGCGGACCGCGGTATTGCTCTGGTATCTGTTGCAAACTACTCATCTCAGATGAAGAAATCAAGTTGCCAAGCATTCCCGGTGCTATTGCAAAAAGAGCAGCAAGACCAGCCGTAATGCCAGTAGAAATCCATAGCCACTTGTTCTTATTGCCCAGACATTCCGGTTCTTCCACAACCTTCTTCAACGCTAACATTGCAAGCAAAGGCATGGTAAATTCCGCGATAACAAGTATGGAAGCAACCGTACGGAACTTTGAGTACATAGGGAAATTGTCAATCATGAAGTCTGTCAGTGGCATGAAGTTCTTTCCCCAAGAGAGCAAGATGCTTATTATGGTGGCAGCAAGGAGAGTCCACTTTATCGGACCTTTCACTACGATCAAGCCCAATACAAAGAGCAAGCAGACAAACGCACCGACATAAACAGGTCCCGATGTTCCTGGCTGTTCGCCCCAATACTGACCAATCTGATTATAGATTTCCGAAAACTGTGGATCAGCCTTTTTCATGGCAGTCTCGTTCATTGAGAGTGGTACTGATGCACCACCCTTAGCATTTGGAACGAGAAGTGTCCACGTTTCACTTATGCCATAACTCCACTGCGTGATATAGTCTCTGTCAAGACCATCTCTCGTTGTGGTATTATCGGAACTTGATTTATTGTTATCCACAAGTTCAGAGCCGCCACGCATGGTCTCCTTCTGATACTCCCAAGTGTGGTAAAGGTTGCTCACATTCAGCATAAGTGCTAAAACAGCAGAGGCAAAGCATACTCCCAAAGCCTTCGCTATATGAAGATATTCCTTCTTTCTTGCAGCCTCAATTATGAAACCTATTACCATGAGCACAATCGCAAACATATAATAATATGTCATCTGCACATGGTTTGCATAAATCTCAAAGGCAGCAAACACGGAAGTTAACAGAAGAGCTATCAAGTATTTCTTTCGGAAAGCAAGAACAATACCGGCTATCATTGGTGGCAAATAAGCCAAAGCCCATACTTTCCAGATATGACCAGCAGCAATGATAATGAAGAAATAGCTGGAGAAAGCCCACACTACAGCTCCCAATGCAGCCATCCATTCCCTAAAGTCAAACGCACGAAGCAGAATGTAAAAGCCTAAAAGATAGACAAAGACGTACCATACATTCTCCGGCAACCAAAGATGATATGCCCTGATGGCTGTTTCCAATCCCTTCTGTGAGTCGTAAGAAGGTGCTGTCTGATAGGTAGGCATTCCGCTAAACACTGTTCCCGTCCAACGAGATTTCTCGCCAGTCTGCTCACGATACTCGTTTATTTCCTGACCACCACCCCTTCCGGCAGAAGCATCGTGACGGAAAAGAATTCTGCCGTCAAAGTCTGCTGGGGCGAAATAAGCAAATGAAATGATGGCAAACAATACCACCATAAGAACGTCCAAGATATGATTCTTGATTATTTTCATTTTCATTGAAAGGTTTATTAAAATCACAATATTGCGTGCGAAATTACGCTTTTTTCAATAAATACACAAACTTTTCCGCAAAAAAGCATAACTTTGCGGCTAAATAATAAATAGTAAAAGGCAAAATCGTAAAATAAGAACATGAATTTCCTTGGAATCATCATCGCAGTAGTCACTTTTCTTGTCATAGGACTCTTTCATCCCATCGTTATCAAAGCCGAGTATTATTTCGGTGTAAAATGCTGGTGGGCATTCGCTCTTGCGGGAGTCATTTTCCTTGCTCTATCACTGTTTGTTGGGAATATCATAGCTTCATCCGTACTCGGTGTAATCGGCTGTAGTTCGTTTTGGAGCATCCTTGAAATCTTCGAACAGAGAGAACGAGTACGCAAGGGTTGGTTCCCAAAGAATCCGAAACGAAACGACTATTGAAAAAAATGACAAATGAACGATATTGAAATGAATAACTCTGGTAATAGTCAGGAGCAGGAGTTGAAGTATTGCTACAAATATCCTCATGCAGCATTGACTGCCGATTGCGTAATTTTCGGATTCGATGGAAAAAAACTGAACATACTTCTCATAGAAAGAGGTATTTATCCTTATAAAGGATGCTGGGCTTTTCCGGGTGGTTTCATGAACATGAATGAGACCATGGAACAATGTGCAATGCGTGAACTACAGGAAGAGACGGGACTGACGAACGCTTTCATTGAGCAGTTTCATGTTTTCTCAGGCGTCACTCGTGACCCCCGTGAGCGCGTTGTCACTTGTGCTTTCCTTGCCTTAGTAAACTTACAAGAGGTAAGAGGTGGCGATGATGCAGCACAAGCCAAATGGTTTCCGCTTGACCAAACACCACCACTTGCCTTCGACCACGACCACATTCTTCGTGTGGCACTAAAGCATCTTAAAGAGAAAATTCACTTCGAGCCAATCGGTTTTGAACTTCTCCCCGAACAGTTTACCATGACGCAACTGCAAACACTTTACGAAGCAATCCTTGAAGTGCAGTTCGACAGACGTAACTTCGCCAAGAAATTCCTTAAACTTGAGCTTATTCACCCTGTTGAAATTGACAAGAAGGAGGGCAGCAACCGCCACGTAATCTACTACGAGTTCAACAAGGAGAAATATGATGAGCTCAAGAGCAAGGGATTCAGATTGGAGTTTTAGCTAATGTTTTTAGAACGTCATTCGTATCATGAAGCGGATGCCGTTCTTTTTTGATGTTGGGAGATAGTTGTAGTTGCAACGATGAACCCACTCTACGTGTATGAGCTTCAGGATGTTATGGATACCAAAAGCACATTCGATGTAAGGTCGTTTTGGATCCATGACGTATGAACCTTCAGGGAAAGCCATGAGGGTTTGGTCTGTTGGTGATGCAAGATACGGATTGTTCTTGTCGGAAAGTCCACCCCAAAGGCAACGGATAGACGCAAACTCACGCCACTTGAGTTTCTTGAGAAGTGGAATTCTATTGAAGATCTTTCCGTTCAAATCCCAGTTCAGGATTGCACTTCCGAAGCGGTCGTTAAGGAACTCCATGTTGTTGATGATGCCGAAAGTATAGTCCTGCGTGATGTATGAGAGGTTAGTCTCAGGCATACAAAGAAGGAGATAAGGTACCTTGTTCCACTGAACGCCACCGCGAAGCATACAGTCAATCTTACCCCAACTTGCCATCCAGAAGCGCTTGAAGAAGCGTGCCTCAGAATAGTTGTAGTTGTAGTCGCCACCAAGGAAATTCTTCAAGCCGACAGTATGCGAGATTGTGAACTCAGGCTTGTCGAGATTGATGGTAAGACGACGCTGCTTTGTGTTTATGTAAGTCTGACCAGGGGCAATGTGAAGTTCTGCACGAAGCTCCGTTGTACGCATTGAATTGAGGAACGAACCATCCAAACGCTCGAAGAACATCATGCCGGCAGGTGTGTTCTCCTCTGTCTTGAGTTCTGCCGTTGCCTTCAGTCCATAGTCAGTCTCATATTCGAATGTTGCACGCTGACGGTTATAGAACATCATCTTATCCACACGAGCCCACTTGAAGGCTGTGAACATGTTGTCCTTGTCCGTGTGCATATACTTGTCTGTAGGCGACATGATATCGTACGTTGACTCCAGCGAAATTGTGCGCTTTGGGAACTCACGAGGGAGATAATCCTTCGGATTGAGAGAGTAAGTGAGAACGCCTTTGTAGTAAGTCTTTCGAGTGTCTATACCGTATGCTACATAGCCATCGCCAAACCAATGCTTATTGAGGTTGGCAGTGGTATGACCGGAGACACGCAGACGGTAGCCATCTACAAAGTTATTGCTTATCATCGTGTTCACAGGGCCGATGTCTATGACACTCGGATTACCCGTTTCCACAAAGTTTTCAATGAGTGCTTTTGCGCCGAACACGATATATTTGAAGCCTTGAATGTTCTCGATTCCCTTGATGAAATTGTCCATTCCCGACTCGCTTTTCGTAAGTTCCACCTTTCTATATTGCTTCCAGAAATCCTCATCACGCATCTCTGCACTCGCTTCCTTCACCTCTTTCGTCTTTCCCCTGAAGAGCTGTTTTGGCGGTTCGGAGAAAGAGTAATCGGTAAGTCGCGTCGATCGCAGTACAACAAAGTCCGCAATAAGTTTGTTGAAGTGTAGTTCTGCAAGCATTTCGTCCTTCGTAAGCACCCATGTAGAATCTGGAAGCATAGTGAATTCCTGCTCTATCTCCATGTTTTCCACAAAGTTAACGTCGCTCTTCTTTGGTATTCTCAACTTGCAACTCTTCACCTGATACGTAGAATCCTTCATCACATACAGGTCGCCCATAAAGCCGAAGTCTTGTTGGTTGTTAGGGAAGAAGCGAAGGTGAATGACGCTATCGTTATCAATCTTCAGAGTGTCAGAGATATAATAGCGATAGAAGTTTATTGCACCCTTGCCTATCGGTGACGTGAAAGGATATTGGAGAAGACGAATCTGATCGTCATAGATATTAACATCAGTAAAAACGTCCTTGAGTACCGTATTCAGGATATCGCCTGTTTGGATAAGGTCGTTTACACCAGACGACTGCTGACCGATGATGATGTTCTTCTCTGACTTTGGATCCTTACGATATAGAATCTGCGTAACCGTTTCGTCAACGGAAAGTGGAAGAATGTTTGCACCATTTGCCTCACAGAACTCCACTTGATCCTTCAGCCACTTGTGCTTCGTGTAAGGTTTCTGTTGAAGCTTCTCGTCGGAGATGTTGTTGGCAGCAAGCGTAAGTTTCTGATACTTGTTATACTGGTAGTACGGACGGTTCTCAAGCTTTGTCTGTTTCTTGTGCTCGATAACCTTGCGCATAAGAATGACCGCAGGATTCTCCTTGCGGCTGTAATGTTGGCGTTTGCCCTTAACGACAGTCTCCCTTAGGTTGTGATTCTTGTTGAACCACTTTGTAGAATCGGAGTCAAAATCGTCGTTCAAGCCCTGTGCCTGAGCAGTTAGTGCAAACGCAAAAAATAAGATCAATAACTTTATTATCCTCATTTCAATACCTATTTCAGAAAGATTTCAAATTGTATTTCGGGGTGCAAAGTTACAAAAAACTCTTCTCTTCTCATAAAGTTTTCTCTCTAAAAGCTTAATAATTAAGGATTATTAGCAAATTATGTCAAATAATCATGGACAAACTATCAATAAATTTAACTTATTATACTTATTTCTGCGACCCTCCTAACGTGCATCAGTCATATAAGTTTAATTTATTGATTATATTTTCGCAGACGAGTTATCTATGGATCAGACTTATCAAAGCTTAATGACCACTGCCAATCCATTCGGTGCAACACTCACTTGGTATCTGCTCTTCTCGCCTGTTATCTTGTCGCCTATCCAATAGCCAAGTTCCGTAGTAGCGATGCCGATGGCCGCTCCTGCCGTGACATCAAGCCAGTCATGGCGGTCGCGACGAACACGATCAACAGCTGTCAGCACGGCAACGGTATAACCGCCAACGGAAATCCACGGAGAGACCTTGCCGTATTCCTTATGAAGCTGATGTGCTGTGGCAAAAGCAATGGAAGAATGACCGGAAGGAAACGAATGATCATCACTACCGTCAGGTCTGTCCTTGTGGATTGCATGTTTGAGAGCTTGCGTTGTGCCGTAGCAGATAACGAGAGAGCTCATCGTATTCACACCCAAGCGCTTCCAACTGCTGGCACCCTCTACCCCACTCGCCTTCAACGTGTAGGTTGTGGCAAGCGGAACGAGGCGCAACACATCGTCCAGCGCATCGCTCTTCTGCGCCTGAACGCTGAGGCAGAGCGCAAGAAGGAGTATGGAGAGGTAATGTCTCAAAATCTTAATAATTTAATAACTTAATAATTCAATAAGGAAACAATATACTATTTGGCACAAGAAACATATTTTTCTTTTAACAGGGATTCAACCTAATTCAACCAAAATCATCATCTGTATTTAGGTAGAATTTGGTAGAATCGTTGTTCTTTTATTCTTACCTATTTTATTTGTGCTATATTGTCGCCTTCAATAAAGCTTACTTCCTTTTCTTCAACTTGAAATCAGCCTTGCCTTCGTACTTGCCGTGATACCAATCGCCATCACCTTTCTCTGTCTGCTTGAGAGTGATTTCCGTAGAGTCATTCTCATAGATGCTATCAGGATCTATGGCTACTACCTTCAGCTTATCCATTGGGAAACCTGTTTCGTCCCATTGGTAATTGCCATCAGCATCGGTCGTCAATTGCGCTCTGGTTATGTCATACGGGCCAGCAGGACGAATCTGTATATTCTCATCAGCAATAGGCTTATTGTCTTCATCAACCACCTTTCCGCCAACAACGAAATGAGCCGACGGAGTGCCATACATACATTCCATACCGCCACCTGGTATAACCTCATCACATGATTGGAAGCCAAGCATACCAAGAATGGCAGAAAGCAGATAGTTGAAAGTCTTAACGAATCTTTTGGTCATAATATTTCGTGTAGTAATATTCCTATTATATTAAACGTATTTTTACTTGTATTATTGTTCTTTAGACGAAGATGATTGCGAGATTCATTTATAGTTGAGATTTAATAAAGTGTATCAAAATTATCCCACTTTTCATTACTATGGAAGAATGAGAATATGAAATACGCCTTGTCGTTATGAACAGTAAACGGATAAAACTTGCTATAGCTGGAATAATAATCCTTCCCTTTTACCACTGGAGATATTTCTACCGTAAGGATATTGCCGCTAATCGTTGCGTGGAGATTCATGAAGCTAAGTTCGTAAGGCTCACAGATGTCAGCCCATTCAATATCCTGTTTAAAGGTAAATTCCTTATAGTTAGTACACTCAAACACATACTTGCCGCCTTCAAGCGGAACCTGAAATTCCCTATAGAGACGATCATTCTTACCGGAATTTGGACCGTTTGGAATATACTCTGGAGTAGATATCCAATGGAATGGAGCATTACCATGGAGATAATCAACAGTACCATCATCCATGTAACTTCCGTTATTATAACTTTCGTCTTCACCATCACTACATGAACAAAAAGTGATTGCTGAGAACAATGCGAGGAAAAAATATAAATGTTTCATTTTCACTTATTTATTATTGGCACGCGAACGCCAAAGTTAATATTGAAATTATGAGGTTTATCGTTAAAGTAGCTATCATTGGAACCATTGTTTATATAGTAAACATAGCCTGGTTCAAGATAGAGAGCGAGATGCTTTGCCAAAAGCCATTGTACACCAACAGCAGCAGACATAGAGAACTGCGGATTCTTTGTTTTGTCTATGTCGTAACTCATTTTCGAAGATTCCGGCTTTCCTTTCTCCCACGTTTCGGAAGTTTCGTCGGCTGCGTAGTTGAAGTCAATCTTTCCGCCAGCCTTGCCATACACAGAAAGGTTCTTGGTCTTTACAACGTCATACTTCAGGGCTACAGGAATGCCTATGTAATCGTAATCAGTTGTTACCATGTGAGTCAGATTTCCATTCATAACATTGCATTCCCTTTCCGTCTTTATTATAGACACACCGCAATCGATGCTCATTCTTTCTGACACAGGAACATTCAGGAGCAAGCCCAGCGAGAACAGCATCTTATGCTTGTCCTTATAGCTGAAGCCCACGGGCACTTTGTCATGCTTGTACATTGCAGCCGTTTCGCCTGGTTGGCTTACAGCAGGAGCTGACTTGTAATTAAAATTGTACACGACGTACGAGCTTGACGGATTGTTGCCCATAGCAAATGCAGTTTGCGTAGAGAGGGATATGCCACCGAGAGAACTTTTGCGAGGAAGTGAAACTGGCTGCGAGGAAGCTTTCGTTGACTGTGGCTCTGTTTTGGCAAGCAAAACGCTCTCTGATTTAGAAGTAGATTTTGGAGTACATTCAGGAGTAGTTTCAGGAATAGATTGAGAAGTTGATTCTGCTAATCCCATATCTTCTTCTGTTGCTATTGCATCAACACGAGAAGTTTCGTCTGCTTCAACCATCACTTTTTTAGGAGAATCAGTCGCTACAGTCTTCACTTCATTGGTTTCAGCCTTTGCTACAAAGGTTTCTGTATTAGCAATTTGGTGTGTTATGAATTGCTCTTCCACAGTCTCTGCTTTGCCGCCAACTTCATCTACATGAGCATCAATGTTTTTCTTTGCCTTAGCAATTTCCGTTTCCTTCGATGCATCCGTGTTATTATTCATCGACAGTTTGAAGCAAACCAATGCAAGTGTACAAGCTGCCGCAGCTATCAAGACTCGCTTCAGCCATAGCTTTCCCTTTGCTTTACCGCCTCTTGTCTGGTTGGAATTGTCTGCAAGTTCAACATCCTTCGTGAGATCACGCTGGATATTTTCCCACAGCCCTTCCGGAGCCGGCATTTCGAAATGCTGCTCTTCTTCTCTGAGTTTATTTATCCAGTCGTTATTCATCTGTTTGGAGTTTATACTTTTCAACTTTTTCTATCAACATTCTCTTCGCCCTCAAGAACTGCGAGGCGGAGGTATTCTCTTTTATTCCAAGCAATTCCGCTATTTCCTTATGGCTCCGCTGCTCAAAAACATAGAGGTTGAACACTGTCCTATAGCCGCTTGGAAGTTGGCGAATGAAACTATGAATCACATCATACGGCACTCCGCCAATGTCTGGCTCTGCAACATCTTCCGAACTCACATCTTCGATGTTGTCCATAAAGACCAGATGTTTCTGCTTTCTTAGGAAGTTCAACGATTGATTCACCACTATCTTTTTCATCCAAGCTTCCAACGAGCCTTCCTTCCTGGCTGAGAAGCCGTCGTAGCCGCGGAATATTTTCAGGAAACTTTCCTGTAGAACATCCTTCACATCTTCCTCATTAGAAAGATAACGAGAGCATACTGCGGTCAGTCGATCACAATACATTCTGTAAATGTTATGGCATTCTTTATTGGTCAATTTTGATGTTTTTGGAAGTTCTTTGCTTATAAAACACTCAAATATTCAAAATCTTGCATGGCGACAGCAGAAATATTAACTTTTCTTGATTTATGTAAACAGTTGTGGCTTACTTCCTTCCTACACAAAAATACACAAAAAGGGAAGAAAGAAGTAAGGAAGTAAAATAAAAACATATACAAACTTGCAAGTATCGCAGAATATGTGTATCTTTGCAGCGGCAAAATAACAACTAACTAAATAACCCAACTATGAAAAAACTCTTTGTTTCCGCTGCTCTCGCACTCGCTACGGCAGCTCCTTCCCTCGCTCAGGATGTAACTGCAAAGCTTAATCCGGCTGACGCGAACACAGTCATTCCAAAAGAAATCTATGGACAGTTTGCCGAACACCTCGGTTCTTGCATCTACCAAGGTCTTTGGGTAGGCAAGGATTCCGACATTCCTAACATCGACGGCTATCGCAAGGACGTCTTTGAGGCTCTCAAGGAACTCTCAATCCCAGTTCTTCGCTGGCCTGGCGGCTGTTTTGCCGACGAATACCTTTGGACGGACGGTATCGGTCCTCAGGAGAATCGTCCACGTCTTGTAAACAACAACTGGGGAGGTACTGTGGAGGACAACTCCTTCGGTACGCACGAATTCCTCAATCTCTGCGAAATGCTTGGCTGCGAGCCATACGTAAGCGGCAATGTTGGCAGCGGTACTGTCAAGGAAATGGCGCAATGGGTAGAATACATGACGTCTGCTTCCAACTCTACAATGGCAGAACTGCGCCGCAAGAACGGACGTGACAAGCCTTGGAAGGTGAAGTACTTCGGTATCGGCAACGAGTCTTGGGGCTGTGGTGGACAGATGAAGGTGGAATACTATACAGACCTCTACCGCCGTTATTCAATCTACGCTCGCGACTACAGCGACAACAAACTCTACCGCGTAGCCTCTGGAGCAAATGCTGGCGACACACATTGGACAGAGGTTTGCATGAAGAACATCGGCAATCTCATGCCGGGTATATCTGTCCATTATTATGCCGTTCGCCATTGGGACAACCATGGTTCTGCCACAAAGTTCGACACAAAGACATTCTACGACAACATGGAACGTGCCCTCTATATGGACGAACTCATCAGCAACCATGAGCGAATCATGGACAAGTACGACCCACAGCGCAAGATAGACCTTCTCGTTGACGAATGGGGTACTTGGTGGGACGAAGAGCCAGGCTCAACAAAAGGTCACCTTTTCCAGCAGCAGACTATGCGCGATGCCATCGTAGCATCCACCACTTTCGACATTTTCCATAAGCACACGGCTCGCGTGAAGATGGCTAACATCGCTCAGGTTGTCAACGTGCTCCAGGCTATGATTCTCACTCGCGGCAAGGAAATGGTGCTCACTCCTACTTACCACGTGTTCAAGATGTACAAGCCTCACATGGATGCCATCCACATTCCGGCAACAATCAGCTGTGAAGAGATTCAGGCAACTCCTGACAAGAAGATACCTTCTGCTTCCATCACAGCATCAAAGAAAGATGGTGTAGTTACTGTTTGCATCACGAACATCAACGTGGATAAGGCTCAGACAGTGGAAGTTGACGTCGCTGGCGCTGCGCCAAAGGTTATCGAGGGAACTATCCTCAACGCAAAGAACCTCGACGACTACCACGACTTCAACAAGCCAACTCTCGTTGCTCGAACGGCACTCAACGTAAAGAAGGACGTGAAGATCAAGAACGGTAAGCTCAGCATCACTCTCGCAGCCCACTCAATCGTCTCTCTTTCAGTGAACTAAACACTTGGGAGGTCTCAAAAGTAATATCACTTGGGAGGTGCGTTGCCCTCAACGCACCAACAGTTTACGAGAGTAATATTACCTTACTG
>JAZRXS010000086.1:0-64024 GCA_045600325.1 Prevotella sp. | reverse complement strand
CCTCGTACTCTCTGCAAAAGACGCTTATCTCGATATGACACCGAAGGCTGGCGAGGTGATGAAAGGTCTTCGCGACTTCACCGTCTGCGCCCGCTATTTCATCTCTGCCGACGAGAAGATCACCGGCTACGGCTATTTCCTTTGGTGCTTCTCAACACTTGAAGCCAACCAGGAAAAGAACGGACCTTACCACGCTTACCGCATCAACGAGCAGCGTTGCGAGACTTCCATCGGCGGCTGGAGTCAGGAAACTGGCATCCAGAAGAGCGAAATCTCTGAGCTTGGCAAGTGGGTGACAGTAGTTTTCCGTCAGAAGCAAGGCAAGGGTGAGCTTTTCATTGATGGCAAACTCATAGGCACAGAGACAGGTTTCCCTGAGCCTGCAAGCATTTTCACCTCCGCGCCAGCATTCAACTGGATTGGCCGCGCACCATTCAATGGCGACAACTATCTCCGCAACACGAAAGTTTCCGACTTCCGCATCTACAGCAAGTACATTTCCGACAAGGAGATGAAGAAGATATACTAACTAAAAAACAGACATAATTTACCTTGAGATAAACAATATCATGCTACAAAGAATCTTTGGCTTCAATAAGGAGACCATGACTATCAAGAAGGAACTCATGGGAGGTATGACTACCTTCCTCACGATGGCTTACATCCTTGCCGTAAACCCAGACATTCTCGGCAATACGGGAATGGACAAGGGAGCAGTGTTCACGGCAACCGTAATCTCTGCTATCGTTGGAACTCTCGTGATGGCAGTCTATGCAAAGTTGCCTTTCGTGCTTGCTCCAGGCATGGGACTCAACGCATTCTTCGCCTTCACCATCGTGCTTACGATGGGCTACAATTGGCAGTTTGCACTGACAGCAGTATTTCTTGAGGGACTTATCTTCATCCTGCTGACACTCACAGGATTGCGACAGAAGATTGTTGACTCCATGCCACTCATGCTAAGGCGCTCCATATCGCCGGGCATAGGACTCTTCATAGCCTTCATCGGCTTGAAGAATGCTGGCATCGTGGCAGCAAGCGATGCCACTTTCGTCACTCTTGGCGACCTCCATTCGCCATCCGTGCTGTTGGCTTGCATGGGTATAATACTCTCTGCCGTACTGCTTGTACGCAAGGTTACTGGCGCGTTGCTCATCGGTATTCTCGTAACAACGGTTGTTGGCATACCACTCGGTGTGACGAACTTCACTTCCGTTGTCAGCATTCCACCAAGCATTGCCCCTGTATTCTGCCAGTTTGAGTGGGGAAGTATTCTTTCCGTTGATATGCTTATCTGCGTTATGACATTCCTCTTCATAGACATGTTCGACACCATAGGCACACTCATTGGCGTGAGCAACCGTGCGGGAATGGTTGACAAAGACGGAAACATCCCTGGTCTCAAGAAGGCTTTCATGGCGGATGCCATTGGCACAACCCTTGGCGCAGTTCTTGGCACCTCAACAGTTACCACATACGTTGAGAGCGCTTCTGGCGTGAATGTGGGCGGACGCAGCGGCATCACCTCCCTCACTGCAGCCGTTTGCTTTGCCCTTGCCCTCTTCTTTGCCCCTCTGTTCCTCTCCATACCTTCAGAGGCAACGGCTCCGGTTCTCGTGCTTGTAGGCGTAATGATGATGAGCGATATTCGCCAGATAGACTTCGACGACTATCTTACAGCGATACCTTGCTTCGTTTGCATAGCCTTCATGCCACTCACATACAGCATTTCCGACGGCATATTGATGGGAATGATCACCTACGTGTTCCTCCATGTTCTCTCTGGCAAATGGAAGCAAGTACACATTGGCTCATACATTCTAGCAGTACTCTTCATACTGAAATACACTTTCTTGTAGGGCAGCAGTCCTACCCTACTCCACTTCTAACAAAAAGCAAGGAGCGCAGACACCTTTGAAACAGATGTCTGCGCTCCTTTTTTATTGTGCTTACTCGGGAAATTCTTTCCCTCGTTCATGCGGATTAATATCCAGGGTTCTGCCAGAATGTAGTGGCTGCCTGGTTGTACAACATCACACCGTTTGCATCCTGCTGAACAGGTTCGTCACCGCGGTTCTGTACAGACTCGAACTCTGTAACAGGGATTGGACGATAGTAGTGCTTGAGGGCGATGTTCTTTGAAGCCTGAGCGTTACGAGTCGTAACGTATTCGATGAGCTTGTGTGTACGCTTGAGGTCGAACCAACGCTGGAACTCACCACAGAGTTCGAGAGCACGCTCACGGAGGATAGCATCGATAGTAACCTCTGTCTCACCATAAACCTTCTGGATAGAGTTGTCTGCACCAGCGATAGCACGCTTAGCACGGAGCTCGTTGAGAGTGTTCATGGCATTCTTGTCGCTTGTAGCCATCTCAGCCTCTGCCTTGATGAGGTACATCTCAGCGAGACGGAGAACCATGATGTCGCGAGGAGAGATGTCGTAAGTAAGGCTTGAGTAAACCTCGTCAACCTGATCGTCAAGGAACTTCTTGATACCTGGGTATGAACGACGACCCTCAATCTTAGCATCGCTGTAACGGATGTCACCATATACTGAAGATGTAGCCTTGCCACCTTCTGTAGGAAGAGCAGTAGCCATGTCGCCAGTAGTGTAAACAGGGATGTCACCACCGAAAGCGAACTGGAGACGATACTTGTCCTTAGCCTCTGCCTGGAGAGCCTGACCTTCAGGAGAGTTACCGTCCATCATAGCGTAAACGATAGCGTGAACACCACCATTGAAGTAGTTGCCATCTTCCTTGTATGCCTCGTCGTATGACTTCTCAACCTGCTCGCCCATCTTTGGATAGTTTGCAGCATTGTTAGCGAGGTCTGCTGGGCAGTTGTACTCGCAGAGCATTGTACCGTTGTAACGCTGGTCAGTGTTCTTGATCTTGTCGAGCTCAGACCAGAGGTAGAGAGAAGGTACATAGCGAGTGAAGCCACGTCCGTATGGAGAGTAGTACTTAGCGCAATCGATGTTTGCACCAGTCTTCTTAGAAGGCATGAGACCTGTAGCAGCTGTTGTGACACGCTGGAAGATACAAGTGTTCTTGTTGCCAGAACCACCGAGGTCAGCAGCACCATTGTTCCAGAGAGAAACGAACATGAGGAGCATGGCAGAACCACCACGGCTGTAACCAGTACGAGTGAGGAGAGAGTTGAAGTTGCCCTTGCCAGCATCAGCGAAACGGTAAGGAACGCAGTTTTCAGTATCACCGCTTACGTTCTGTCCGTAGTGAGTAGCGAAGAGGTTCTCCTTGTTTACGTTAGCCTCCTCATTCTTGAGGTTCCATGTGTCAGTGTAACGGTCGTAGAGAGAAGCACCAGAGTTTGCGATAACGTCTGCAGCAGCAGTCTTAGCCACATCATAGAGGTTGCCATAACCTTCCACTGAGTTAGCGCCGAGCCATGAAGCAGCGTAGAGAGCTACACGAGCATAGAGAGCTTCAGCAGAATAGTATGTAGCACGGCCGAGACCAGTAGCCTGAGCAGCCTTTGTAACATTGCCAGCCTTGAACTTGTCCATAGCCATCTTGAGGTCGTCAAGGATATTCTTGTAAACCTGAGCCTCTGGCACACGTACAGGCGAACTGTTAGTAGCAGAGAATGCCTCTGAGTTGTAAGGGACAGGTCCCCAGAGAGCTACCATCTGTGAGTAGTAGAGCGCACGGAGGAAGTAAGCATCGCCGAGGTAAGCGTCCTGCTTCTCCTTAGTAATAGCTGTACATTCAGGAACGTACTTGATAGTGTTGTTACATACATCGATACCAGCGTAGAAGAGCTCCCAGTACTGGTCGAGACAGTGGTTGTCGTTTACGGCGTTGGTACCAGACGTAGAGCCGAAGCCGTAGCACTCAGCAGAGATGTCGTAAGAGCAGAGAGACTTCTGCTTGTTGTCGTAGCCATAGTAGAAGAGGTCAGAACCCATCTCAGCGAGACCGAGCGAAGGTTCCTTACCCCACCAGCCACGAGTGTATGCGTAAGCAGAGTTTACGAGTCCGTCGATACCTGCAACGGTCTGGTAAGCGAGGTCTGCTGTTTCACCTGTCTTGTTGTCCTCTTCGAGGAAGTCAGAGCAGGAAGTCATGCCACCCACCATAGCAGTAGCGGCGAAGAATATGCTTAATAATTTTTTCATGTTAATCATCCTCCTTATTTTTAGAATGTTACGTTAAGACCAACAACAACCTGCTTTGAGAGTGGGAAGTTTACAGAACCACCACGCTCTGAGTCGTAACCGCTAATCTTGCCTGTAGTAATGAAGTTCTTGAATGAGCAGTAAACCTTAGCGTTCTGGATATATGCCTTCTTCAAGAGTTTCTTGTCGAAATTGTAAGAGAGTGTGATATCCTTGATCTTGAAGTAGTCAGCGCCAACCATACGAACAGCAGACTGATACTCACCACCTGCCTTAGAAGAAGTACCTGGTGATGGGATGATAGTGTTAGTGTTCTCTGGTGTCCAGTAGTCGAGGTCGCCCCAGTTAGAGTTGTCGTAAGTGTAGAGACCGTAACCACCGTAGTTCATGTAACCGCCAAGACGAGCCATCATCTGGATAGAGAGAGCGAAGTTCTTGTAAGAGAATGAGTTTGTCATACCGATGATAGCCTTTGGAGAGCGGTTGTAGATGATCTTGTCAGCATCATCGATTTCACCGTCACCGTTCTGGTCAACAACGCGGAGTGTACCAGGGTTTCCGTACTCATCGTAAGGCTTAGTGAATGTCTTGCCCTGTGCAGTGTAGTTGTCCTGAACATACTTGTCGAACTCACCTACACCCCAACAGTTCTGAGCCTCATACTGATAGTAAGCGCTTACAGGCTCGCCTACCTTGAGGATGTCGCTACCGCTGATCACCTCATCTACGCCGTCACGAAGCTTTGAAACCTCGTCCTTAGACATTGTGAGTGAAGCGTTGATGTCCCAAGAGAAATCCTTTGTGCGGATTGGAGAACCGTTAAGGCCGATTTCAAGACCGTTACCCTTTGTCTCACCAACGTTGCCGATTGTAGATGTGTAAACAGATGAAGCAGGAGCTGTCATGTAGTAAAGAAGGTCGTAAGTGTTGGTCATGTAGTAGTCGATGCTACCGCCGATACGACCGTTGAGGAAGCCGAAGTCAAGACCGAGGTTGAATGCAGAAGTCTTCTCCCATGTGAGGTTTGTGTTAGCAAGGGTCATAGGAGCCTTGTTTACAGAGTTTGGCACGATGGCAGAGATTGTAGCGAGAGTCTGGTAAGCCTCAATAGCTGCGTTACCAGAGAGACCCCAAGATACACGGAGCTTCAAGTTGTCGAGCCAAGACTTGGTGCTTGCCATCCATTCTTCCTCAGAGATACGCCAACCAGCACTTACAGATGGGAAGTAACCCCACTTGTGACCGTCAGCAAGTACAGAAGAACCATCGGCACGTACTGAAGCCTGGAGGAGGTAACGACCAAGGTAAGAGTAGTTGAGACGAGCGAAGTAAGACATCATTGAAGTCTTGACGTAAGAAGAAGTCACCTTTGGAGCACCGATCTTTGAAACGTCATAGAATGCGCCCTGATAGTAGTGTTCTGCACCAGCGTCGCCTTCAATACCGTTAGATTCCTTCACGGTCTGAGTCATTTCCTGACCGAGGAGAACTGTGAAGTCGTGAGCATCACCTACGTTGAAGTTGTAGTTAGCAGTGTTCTGCCATACATACTTTGTAGTGTAGTTGTTGAAGAGGCTGATGTATGAAGTAGTAGGAGTCTGGAAACGACCTACGCTGTTCATGTCGTTGTAAGTACCATCACGCTGAGCTGTACGGTCGAGAGTAAGGTTGCTCTTGAGGTTCAAGCCCTTGATAGGGTTAACCTGAACGTATGCGCTACCGAAGAAGCGTGAAGTCTGGATGTTGTGCTGGAATGCACCCTCTACCTCGTCGAGGAGTGGGTTACCGTGAGCATCGTAGAAGTAGCTTGGCTTAGGGATGACATTGCCTTCAGCATCGTATGGATGAGCGATGGTTGTCATCTTCTGGGCAAGACCGTAAACGCTACCGTTACGACGGTCGTTGTCGCGGAATGTGTAAGAGAGGGAAGTACCAATCTTAACAATCTTGTTTACCTGGTGGTCAATGTTAGCACGACCTGTATAACGCTTGAACACGTCGTTCTTCATGATACCCTTAGCGTCCATCATAGACATGGCTACGTTGAAGTTAGTCTTAGCAGTACCACCGCTTACGTTAACTTCGTAGTTCTGAGAAACGCTGTTCTGGAGGATGAGGTCAAACCAGTCAGTGTAAGAACCATCCTTAACGATGTCGTTGTAGAGGTTGAGACCTGAGTAAGAGTGAACAGCACCACCGAGAATGCTCTCAGCTGTAGCATTGCCTGTAGAGAAGTCCCAGCCGTTAGCCTGTGCAGTCTTGTAGTTTGCTGCATCAACGAGGCGCTGAACTTCCTTGTCGCCGTACATTGGCTTAACAACGTTTGTTGGGCTGTTGAAAGAGAGGTAAGCATTGAAGCCTACGCGAGTCTTGCCAGCCTGACCGCGCTTTGTAGTGATGATGATTACACCGTTGGCACCCTTTGTACCGTAGATAGCTGTAGAAGCTGCGTCCTTGAGGATGTCCATAGACTCGATTTCTGAAGCAGGGATGTCAAGTCTTGAACCGTACTCTACACCGTCAACGAGGATGAGAGGGTTGTTAGAAGCAAGGATAGAGCGGTTACCACGGAGAGTGATGCTTACGCCGGCACCTGCCTGACCGTCACTCTGCTGGAGGTCAACACCAGGAACCTTTGCCTGCATTGCCTGGAGAGCGTCTGCACCTGCCACCTTGTCGATGTCCTCTGTCTTGACAGAAGCCACAGAACCGGTGAGGTCCTTCTTCTTCATTGTACCGTAACCCACAACCACAACCTCTTCGAGGGCCTTGTTGTCGTCAGTAAGCGATACGTTGATTGTGCTCTGAGAGCCAACCTTGATTTCCTGCGAAGTGTAGCCGATGTAAGAGAATGTAAGCACATCGTTCTTGTTGACGCTTGGAATTGAATACTTGCCGTCGATGTCAGTGACTGCACCTTGAGAAGTACCCTTGATCAGCACCGATACACCAATAAGCGGCTCACCATTGGCATCCTTTACTTCACCCGACACGCGCTGCTGGGCGTAAGATACCAAAGCAATCATGCTGACGCAAATCAGCATAAACGCTCTTTTGATTTGGTTTTTAAAGTTCATAGATTTGTTTAAGTTTATAAAAATTAGGTTATATTCTATCATTGAGAAATCATCCCTTTCCTTTTTTGATTCGCCTTCAGCTTTTAGCCTTTAGCCTTCAGCCTCGCAAAGCGAACTCTGTCTGGGTCAGTTATATTCATGCTGCAAAATTAAGCAATTAGAAAAGAAAGAAAAAATCTTTTCATTAAAATCATTAATTGTATTGATACACTTAAAAAAATGTCACATCTACTTTGCAAAAATTGGCAGGAAAACATTGATACTATTTTGTCATTCCCGAGGTTCCAAACCGTAAGTCATAGAGTTACGCATCAAAACTCTATGACTTTTGACCAAAAACTCCCACGGTTTTGCACCAAAACTCCCACGTTTTTTACCCAAAACTCATAGAGTTTTTGAAGGCACTCCTAACGTCTTTATTTTCAACGAGATACAAAAATCCCCTTTTGCCCATGAAAGAGCAAAAGGGGACTGATACTATTTTGTCATTTTTATCTCGTCTATGGCATCGGATAGATGTTCTCCCACTTCACGTTCCACTTGCCGTCCTTTGGGAAGCCTGGATTCTTTTCCGTGCAACCGTCCCAGCCGGCACACATGAGGGCAACGGCTGTAAGCAGACCGCCATTGCCAGGGAGATAGCAGCGCAGACGCTGGTCTTGGTAGTTGTGACCGTTAGGAAGATATGTGTTCGTGCGCTTCTGCATAAGGAGTGCGCCAACGGCTTTCTCCGGCATACCGAGGCGTGCTGCACACATGGCTGTCATCGGATGATCCCAGCCCCAGGTCTTCTCCCAACGCCAGTTGTCCCAAATCCAGTTGAAGGTGTTTCTCATTATCTCCTTGTCCACAAGGCGACTGTCAGGAAGTATGCCGATAGCACCAAGAACAGCCATGTGGTCGGAGGTGAAACGTTCATCAGTATAGGTGTCGAGGGCATTCTCTGAAGCAAGGTAGAGCATGCTTCCGTCGCCGGCATTGTCGTCAGTAATTGCCTTTAGTGGCGAGAGATGGTTGATGATGTCGTCCCACTTCTCGTTGCGTGGCAAGCCGCGTTCCTCACGGTCTTTCTGTGCAAGTTCAAGAGCGAACTTCCAGTAGGCAACCTCAAACGGTGGATTTACGGTTTCGGAAGCACGGAGAGTTTCCTGTGCTGCGATGACGCCTTTTAGGACATAACGGTAAGGGACCCCCTCCGACTCCCCCATAGGGGGGAGGGTTGTGCCTATGTATTCTTTTGTGGCGAAGTCTGCCATGAACTCGGCTGTCTTCTGGATAAGGTCGGACATCTTTTCTGGCGAAGAATAGTTCTTGAAGTCGTCGGCTGTCATGCCTTTTGCTTTTGCCGTGCGCTTGATAAGTTCCGAAAGATAGATATAATGTGGCTGCTGCCAGATAAGGAAACTACCCACCTTTGACGGTGCTTCCGTGGCAGATGGGTCTGTCATCTTCATCCAGCGTACGCCCTTGAATCCTTGACGCTCAGCGATTTCCTTGGCAATAGGTTCTGCCTGCTCGTACCATTTCAGCGTGTTTGCAGCCTTCTTTGGATGGTTATAGAGGGCAAGCCATGACTGATGCCACCAGATCATCTCAAGGTGGAACTTGCCAAACCATGAGTTATATGTAAGTCCCGTCTCCTGAGGAGGGGTGTTGCCGGCACATTGTGTAGCGAGAAGCCATTCGGAAAGCATCACGCGGCGCTCCAGTTCTGGTGCGCGAGGGTCAGTGCAGTCGGAGAAATCCACAACGCCGGTGTTGTGCCAGAACTTTGTCCAGACGTCAGCGGACTTTGCTGCGACAGCATCAAAGAGCCCCCCTCCGACTCCCCCCGAACGGGGGGAGGAATTTAAATTTGTATTTGATCGGGTGTTGTCAGTGGTTGAGTCATATTTAACTCTCCCTCCCCGCTCGGGGAGGGTTGGGGTGGGGCTATACATCACCGAGACTTTCCAATCATCCTGCTTTGGGGTAAGCGTGAAATAGTTGGCGGACTTCTCGGCAAACTGTGCCTTGCCGTCCCAGGTGAGAGTTACGAAATATGTCGTCTCATCAATTGTTCGCTGCAAAACAGCTGAATTTGCAGTCTGCGAAACAACCACGGTAGAATGCTTGTCGTTAGCCGACCAGTCGCAAGCGTCATCGCTATGACCGCCTGTAGGATATGGGAAACGGAGGCAGAGCGGTGTCTTAGCCTTGCTGACGATATGCGCAACTACCTGATCAGCCTTAGGATTGCAATAGGTACTAACGGCATAGTCTTTGCCTGCATAGCGGAACTTGCTGCTGAGTTCGCCAGTCATCATGTTGAGTGTCTGGTTGACCCCCTCCAACTCCCCCACAAGGGGGAGAGTGCCATCCGGACGGTTTCCCTCTCCCTTGTGGGAGAGACGGAGAGGGTCGTTTCCCTTGCCAGCTGTAGCCACAGCTTCACCAGGTCCTACCATCTCTTCGACATTGGTCTTTACTGCTTTTATGCCACGAGAACGCCATGGATTGTTCGGAAAATCGAATCCAAGAACGCCAAGATGAAGGCGATGCGGATTAGAGCGGAAATAGTTTGCCGCATCGTTCTTGCGTTGCATTCGCTGTTGCTCGGCAAGAGGTGCATTCTTATCGACCTTGAACTGTGTGGCATAGAGTTCCTTATGACCATGACCGAAGTCGTATTCTTCAAGGTCTTCCTCAGGGCGGAGGTTCTTTGTGTTAGGGAAACTGTGCCAGCCCCAGTTGCTCATCGTGCCAAGTGGCACACCGTTTTTGTAGAGTTCAGGGAATGACTGCAAGCCTGTGACATCGGCAGTGAAGGAGAAATTGCCATTACCGACATTGAGCGATGCCATAGTGTCAAGCTTTGTGACGTGCGGATTGTTGCGTGCAACAAGTGCCTCGCGGTCAATCTTCTGCGCTGAAGCTACCGAAGATACGAGCAAAGACGCAAGCAATACAAGGATAAGGGTTAGATTTGATTTCATCATATTCATCATGGAGGTGTCGTGCCCTCACGACACCATTAGCAATATTAGTTTTCTAATCTTCACTGGATACCAAGTTTTCCAATAGTATGTGGTACGGTGAGGGCACCGCACCTCCATATCTTGCGGCAAAATTACAAACTTTATTCCGAATAAACAAAAAAAGCAGCGACTAAATGAATAGTCGCTGCAATTATTCTATTTCTATAAAAGCCTTTTGCCTTTAGCTTTTAGCCTTCAGCCTCGCGAAGCGAACAAAAGCCTTTAGCCTTTACCCTTCGCAAGCACTGCTTGCGAAACCATAAATTACTTCATGAGCATCTTCTTGCCGCCCTTAACAACTACACCCTTGTAGTTCTGGCTTACGCGCTGACCTGCGAGGTTGAAAGTAGCGTTTGAAGCAGCGTTCTTGCTTGTTACATTCTTGATAGCTGATGGCATTGATGCTGAGAAACCATAAGGATATACGATAATGTTGCCACTCATAATGCTACCATAACCAGAACCGTCTTCATCAAACAAAGAAGCCTTTGCCAAATAATTAAAATAAATACCATTTGCTGGCTCGCCTACCTTTGCCAAAGACAACTTGCCTGTCTGGAAATCAACGTTTACAAGAAAACCTTCTGCATACTCAGCGTCAGTAGAAACTTTTCCTTCTGAATTCAAAGCATAAGCATGGAAGAAATGGCCATAAGTCTCATAGTCTGCTTCATTCTGAAGATACATAGGACCTACAACCTGAGAGTTTGGCATAGATACAGAATAGTCTTCATTGACAATAATGTTTACACAACCTGTTCCCCAGAAGTTGAATACATTTACTTCCTCGCCAAGGTCTTCTACATAAATATCACAATCCTCAACAGCCTTTGCAGTGTACTCCATAAAGCCATTTACCGGTGCAAGAGCGTCTTCACGGCCAAGTGCCATATCCCAGAATGGATTTTGATCCTGTGGATTAGCCTTTGCATAATCTGACATGTAAATAGCCCAACCGTACTGATCCAAAGTGAGTGTACCTGCCTCCTCGTCGTAAGAGAAAGTGATGGCATCATCAGAAAGATAGCCGTCATCACCTACACCATACAAATCCATCTTGCCGTAGCCGTACTCCTCGTCTATATAACAAAGCTGAGCAGGGATATAAACCTTCTTTGTTTCAGGATCGTACTCACCAATAACGTCTGCAAACTCATCAAAGATATGGAGAGAAAGACAATCGTATGGCTCACCATCTATTACAACAGTTGTGTCCTTGATATTAGCAGCAGCTGTCTCGAAGTGGCTGTTCTCTGGCTCATCATCGTATGAATAATATCTCATCTCAACATAGCTGCCAACGAGCATGTCTGCACCTGCAGCTGCCTTCTTCTTGCCAAACTTCTTAACAAACTGGATTGTAGAAGCACTGAGTTCAGAGCTTTCCATCTTCTCCTGGTTTACAGACATCTTCTGAGTCTGCTTCAACTGGCTTGCCTTACCCTGTACTTTAGGGTTAACAGCAATCTGTGCGCTTGCTGCAAGTGAGAATACAGCTGCACAAGCAAAAAGTAAAAACTTTTTCATAAGCAATTAATTTAAAAAGTATTTATTTAGTTTATATTTTGTTCTGTTATTGCTATGGAGGTGGAGTGCCTTCATTATGCCACTAATTCCTTATAGAAGGGATGCAAAAGCACCTCACCTCCATAGCCGAAGTATTACTATTTGTCGTAATAAGCTATCATTGCTTGTCGCAATAAGCTATTACTGCTTGTCGCAATAAGCTATTACTGCTTGTCGTAGTTGTCAAGCTCACCGTAAACGAATGTCACTTCATTTGCCCAAAGCTTGATAACATTTGTAGGTTCATCCTTATCAGTAAGGAGAAGGTAAGAAGGCTTACGCTGGTTGTCAGCTGTAATCTTGAAAGTACGACCCTTTGTCGTGTTAGTAAATACAGCAAGAGCGTCCTTCATGCCATACTTTGAGTAGAAGTCCTTACCCGCCTTGTTTGCTGTTGTAGAGTAGTTAGTGAGCTTAACCTCATCGCCTTCTGCGTTTGAAACAGCAAACTTTATGCCATAGAAGCAGTAGTCTTGACCTGCCTGCATGTGGAAACCAATCTTGTTTCCGTATGTTCCGATAAGCGACCAGAACAAACGGCTTGGCGTCTTGCCAGGGCCAGCAGTCTTAAGAGACTCGCGCATAGCATCCCAAGCAGGCTGTGCAAATGCGCCGAGATCTTCATACTTGATGAACCACATACCTGTCTCAAGCGACTCTGCGTAAGTAGGTACGTATGTTAAAAGACGTGCATTGTGGTCGTCCTTGAGATAGAAGAACTCATCTGTTGCACCCTTCTCTACACCAGTAATCTGGATACCATCAACCTTTGTTGGACGATAGAAGTTGTAACCTTCTTCTGTAACGATATAAGGAGCACCTATTGACTGCTTGTTTCCTTCATCATCATAATATGTGAAGAAGAGGCAACGATAGTTTGTTGTCACATTGATCTCGCGTGAAGAACCTTCTACCTGAAGTGTATAAGAACGAGATGACATGAAATTTTCTGTCTCGTCAACCACCTTCTGATATTCTTCCCATGACTGGCTCATAGGATACATGCGAATACGAGCCTGATTCTTCTTGCCAGTCATCACGATTGAGTCGGCAGAAGCTGAAACTACGCGGAAATCAAAGTCGCCACCGAAGCCTTCACCTGAGTCGCCATAATCGGCATTCTTTGGTTCAGCAAAGTAGTGGAAGATTTCGTTATACTCGTCAAAAGAGAGAATAACGCCCTGACTCTGATCGATAGTGTAATGTGATGTGCAACGAATAAGCTTTCCGTTAGCATCAACACCTGCTGGCTGAGTATTGCCAACCTTCTCACTTGCTACAGTAACACTGTCGTTTGTGAAGGCACAGAACACGTTGTAACCTCCATAGTTGATGTCACCATAGTATTCCATTCTCCATCCATTAGGATTAGAGACGAGCACTTCCTTGAGGTTGCGCATAGCTTCTTCCGCACGTTCTGAAGCTCCCTTGTCGAACACTTCATCCATGTCTGGAGAACAAGCAGAGAATGCCATTGCAAGAAGAAGTGAGAATATATAATATAATTTTTTCATTTCAATTTACTTTTTTCTTGTTTGTTACTCCTACATTAATCCAAAGTGTGCAAATCCATCTTGACAGCTTCCTGCGAACGACGAAGTACGATAGAGCGAAGTGTATCAAGGTCAACACCCCAGCTGTTCAAGAAGTACTCCTTGACAATGGCAAGCTTCTGATTGATGATAGCCTTGCCTTCATCATCTGCCTTGTCAAGAATCTTCTGCCAACCAGCTTCTGAAAGTGTTACGTAGTTTGCATATAGCTCAGCAAAGTCTTCATTGTACTCACCAGAAGCATAACCTGTAACGAAACCTTCCTTTGGAGCGTTCTCATCCTTCACGTTAATCCAGTCTGTAGCATGATAATTGCCGGCAGAGATAGTGCGGAAGTCTGTAGGATAGTCCTTAGTTTGTGTAAGGATGTGACAGAACTCGTGGTGCATTGTATGGAAGAACCAGTAGTTGAGGTCAAGAGGAATGCTTGACTTTGACTCGTAAGGGTTGTCTGAATTGATACGAGGGTTGTTGATGTCAAGGAAGTTTACTCCATAAAGCATGATCTTAAGACCTCCCTCGGCTGTACCCATCACCTGAGAGCCGTTTGAGTTCCACTCGTATGAGCCGATGAGCTGGATTACTCGTGGAGTATAGGTCTTGATGAAGTCCTGACCGATGGCTTCCTCATATGTGCCAAGCCAGATGTGCTTAACGAGCTTAGCCAAAGCCTTTGCCTGTGGTATCTTGGCAGGTACAACATTATATGTAAGGTCGGTTTCCTTATCCAAATAGCGATACTGAAGACGAATGTTGTAAGGAGTTGTATAGTTGTCCTTTATCCATTTGTCGAATTCGCTGTCATTCTCGGCAGTCTGGCCAAAGCTACCATCAGGAATAACACTTGTGTCAGACAGCGTTTCCTCGCTACATGATGTGAAAGCAAGAGAAGCAAGGCCGATAGCTACTGCACTTAAAAACTTGATTTTCATATATATCTTACTATTTTTGTAGTTAAGAATCTTGTTACTTATTTCGAAGCCACTACCTCACGTGGGTTAGCAGCAAGGCCTGCATTGACAACATCACCAGGAATCTGGAGCGCACCGCGAAGGTCACCGGCAGTAAAGACTACTGGGTCTTCACCAGAAACAACGTGTGCATACTCGATACCGTAACGCTTGATGTCCATGAAACGAAGACCTTCGAACATTGTCTCAAGGCGACGCATGTGAAGAAGCATTTCAATGAGATTTTCCTGAGTGCCTACTTCTACAGTAAAGCCCTGTGGATTGAGCACCTTACGGAGTGTACGGTCACGGTTGCTTTCTGGAGTTACAGGAGCGTATTCAATGCTTTCAATGAACTTATTGATATTATCAACAGTAAGCACTGGACGCTTTGTACCATCCTTCTCTTCAGCACAGTGAGAGTTTATCCAGATATTGAGGTCAGCAACGCAGTTGTCGTACTGCTTGAGAAGTGCGTATGCCTCAGCACGGCAGAGAAGGGTCTCATCGCCAGTGAACGCAGTCTGCACAGTATGCACATAACCAGTACCACCAACCTTGTCAGTATATTCAAAGAACTCATTGATCTTAGGGAACTGTACAGCAGGGTTGCTACCGTAAAGCATTGTAGCGTAGTAGAGAGTATTGGCAGAAGAACCAACTCCCCAAGGACCTTCAACCCAATAAGTCTCGTAATTAGTCATATTGTAGTTATGCTGGTAACGTGGCCAAGCACCAACCATCAACGCACGCCAAGTTATTGAGTAGGCAGGAATGAGAAGGAAGTTTGACGCATCCGATGCACTAACATACTTGTTGCCAATATCATCAACACCAAACTGAAGGTACTGGGTATAGTCACGCATAACAGAAGAAGGCACGCTACCAAGGGCTGTGGAAGCATACTTCACACACTTCTCATACTGATGATAGTAGAGATTGAAGCGAGCGGCAAATGCGTATGCAGCTCTTGTGTTGAAGTGATACTTAGGAACTGCATAGTTGTCAGTCACGTATGGGAGTGCATCCTCGATATCCTTGTCGATATCTGCATAAAGTTCTGCCAATGTGCCACGTTCATTAAGAACAAGTCCCGGCTCCTTTGGATAAGGAAGACCGGCATACTGGTCAGCCTTCTGTGGGTCGTATGCCATGCAGAATGTGTTGGAAAGCATGAACATAGAGTATGCACGGCAAAGCTTTGCCTCAGCCATCTGTGGTGCAAGGCTCTTAGGATTGCCCATCTCTTCGATAGAAGCAATTGCCTGGTTGGCTGTTGCAATAGCCTCATAGTAGCCATTCCACAAATGACGTGGAGAGTCATTACTCGTATCCGTGATATCCTTGAAACGGTAAGCCTCGTCCTTGAGGTCGGAAGTGTCATATTGGCGACCATAGTCTGAAACGTTGTCAGAACTTGTCTCCATAATAACATTGTTGATAATCGTAGGATAAGCGGATACGAGGAAGCTCTTTACCTTCTCCTCAGTATTCACTTCCGCACGGTCATCCGGAAGCTTGTCAAGGTAGCTATCGCACGAAGCGAGAGCGAGTGTTGCGCAAGCTATTATAGAAAGATATTTCTTCATTGTTCTTTTTTCTTTATACATTAATTAAATACCAATTCTCAAAGTTGCAGTCATCTGCTTAGCCATTGGCACGGCTACACCACCTGAGTTAGTAAACTCTGGATCCTGTCCACAGAGTTTCTTGTCAGAATAGATGAGGAATGGGTTTGTAACCTGCAACTTGATGCTTGCGTTAGATATACGGAGCGCGTTTGTCCAAGAACCAGGGAAGTCGTAAGCGAGAGAGATTTCCTTCATACGGATGAAGTCACCCTTGGCAGTACGCTCTGTTGACATGTTGAAAGCATTGTATGAACGAGCGAGATAAGAGTTGTTCTGACGCTGACGCTGGTCGGCAATGGCAGGAATTGTTGTGAAGTTCTCATCGCCTGCTACTGTCCAACGGTTGATGAACTCGCGTGGCATAGCTGTGAGGTCAGAGTAACCAACAGCGAAAGAAGGGTCAAGGCGAACAACATTACCACCAGAATAAGTGATGAACACATTGAGGTGCCAGTTCTTGTAGTTGATGATGTTACCCAAAGAACCTGTGATTGTTGGATCTGTTGGACCTTCGTAGATAAGGTAATCAGTGCAATATGACTGGAAGTCGAGGTTGCTGACGACCGTCTCGCCTTCTTCATTAATGAAAGTAGGCAGACCCTGATTGTTGAGTCCCTGGAAGTCGAGAGAGAAGAGTGAACGGTAAGGATAGCCCTCCATAGTGAAGCCATTACCTGCAACGAGGTCGATTACACGGTTACGGGCATCAAGTGAGACAACCTTACTCTTGTTATGAGAGAAGATGAAGTCTGTTGTCCAGCTGAAAGTTGGCTTCACGATGTTGCGAGTAGAGATAGTTACTTCCTCACCTGAAGACTTCATGCTTGCCACATTGAGATACTTTGTGATGACACCGTCAGTACCAGTTGTACGCTTAGGACCGATAAGGTCGTAGTTGTTACGCTTGTACCAACCGAGTTCCACGTTGATGCGGTTCTGGAGGAAGCCGAGGTTCAAACCGACAGTGATCTCATGCTTCTTCTCGTATGTAAGGTCAGGGTTTGCGAATTGTGAGATAGCAAGACCAGACTCCTTGTCGCTTGTGAATGGACGCCATGGGTTGTAGCTCTCGATGATAACCTGAGAGTTTGTAACAGCAGGCTTGTCACCAGTAAGAGAGTAACCACCATTAAGTGTTGCATGTGAGAGAACAGTCTGGTTCTTGAACCAAGGTTCCTCGTGGATGTTCCATGCACCAGACACGTTCCATGTAGGGAGCCAGCGTGCCTTGCGGCTCTTGCCGAGGCGGTTGCTACCTTCATAACGCATAGTACCGTTGATAGTGTAGCGACCCATATAAGAATATGTAGCAGTTCCGAAGAAAGAAGCCTCACGGTTGTAGCCGTTGTTGAGAGAGTAGTAGATAGAGTTCTCTTCAGAAGCCTGCTTGAAGAAGTGGTAGTCATAGCTACCGAGGAGTCCCATGTCGAACATCATACCGATACCGTTGAAGTAAGAACGGCTACGATCTGTATTGTTTACCTCAACACCACCATATACATTAACGATGTGAGTATCGTTGAAAGCGTCGTTGTAACCGGCAGTAGCACGGAAGTCCCAGCTCTTCATGTTGTATTTTGTCTCGCGGTAGAAACCACCTTCAGGGAGTACAATCTCTGGAAGAGAGTTTGCGTTATCCGGATCCTTGTAGAGCCACATGTTGTTGTCGCGCATTGTAGCATCGTCCATCATGCGGAATGCCTGAGCCTGGTTAGAGTGCTCTGTGATGCTGTGAGCCTGAGTGGTAGTAGAAACCTTGTAAGCACCGAGCACCTTGAGTTCGAGAGTCTTGATAGGCTTGTATGAGAGTTCACCCTGGAAACGGAGGTCGATGACATCGAAGTTCATGTTGTTGTTCTTCAACTCATGGTGAATATTGAATGGCGCATAGTTGCGTACATAATATTCATTAGGGTCGAGAGTACGTGAAGTGTTCAATGCATATGAATAAGGGTTGATGTCAAAGTCACGGCTAACGGAACCGTTCACCACGTCAACAGTCTGGTTTGTTGTACCAGGAGCTTTCTGGTTACGGTAACTTGTGTTGGCGATGAGGTTCAAGGAAACCTTCTTTGAGATGTTGTACATAGCATTGATGTTGGCAGTGAGACGCTGCACCTTACTCATCTCAGTCCATCCTGGATCGTCCATGAAGCTGAAAGAAGTGTAGTACTGAGCCTTATCTGTACCAGAGCTCAATGAAACAGAGTGGTTGTGAGAAACAGCAGTTGAGAAGAGTTCGTCAAACCAGTCAGTGTTTCTGTACTCAGCAGCACGGAGATATTCGGTCATAGCCTCTGGAGTGTTAGGAAGTCCGAACTGGCCAGTCTCTGGATCATAATCGTTCATGAGGTGGTACATCTTACCGAACACACCACTGCTTGAAGCACGATATGAGCTCATGAAAGAGAAATAGCCGTTCTTATACATCTCGCGATATACAGACATCTGCTCCTGAGAGTTCATGATGTTGAAGTTTTTGTAGCTTGGCTTGAAGCGCATTGAGTACTCACCAGTATAGCTGATCTTTGTAGTACCAGCCTTACCACGCTTTGTAGTAACAACGATCACACCTGACATGGCACGAGCACCGTAGATAGAAGTGGCAGAACCATCCTTGAGGATTTGGAAGCTTTCAATGTCATCGGCGTTGAGACCTGCGATGGCACTTGAGATAAGTGTTGCAGCGTCACCTGAAGAAAGTGCATCAGCATCAACTTCCGTAACATCTTCCATGATCACACCATCAACAACCCAGAGAGGCTTTGAAGAACCATAGATGGAAGTTGCACCACGCACACGAATCTTTGGTGCAGTACCGAAAGTACCAGACACGTTCTGGACAGACACGCCGGCAGCACGACCTTCAAGGGAACGTGAGATGTCGGCCACACCATCAAGCTTTGCCTTGGAAGCATCAACCTTGGTGGTAGCACCCGTAAAGAGGCGCTTGTCCATCTTCTGCATACCAGTGACCACCACTTCGTCAAGTGAAGTAGCGTTAGGCTTCAACTGGACTTTCATTCCATTCTTTGCCTTAACAGTCACTTTGTCATAACCGATGTAAGAGATTTCAATCTGCTTGCCCTCAGCATTGTTCAGCGAGAAGTTACCGTCAATGTCAGTGGCAATACCCTGATTAGTTCCCTTAATCATCACGGAAGCACCAATGACAGGTTCTCCCGACTCGTCAACCACAGTACCTTTCACCGCCTGCGCCATCGAATCTACGGTGCAGAACAGCAAGGCTGTGATTACAGTAAATAAGAACTTTTTGAACATATTTGATTGTTTTATTTTTTCAATTTTGCCTGAATATCCATTGTTACATACGCATTCGCACGCATACACGCAAGGGCATAAAGACACAATTTCGGGGGCAAAATTAACAAAAATTTATCTTTTTAACGATTTTTTTAATGATATTCTATCTTTACCTTCGTTATTTTTAACATTTCGTCAATTTTCATCAACACCAACCACGCCCAGTTTTCACTAAAAAAGCCACCCGTTGAGGTGGCTTTTTCTGTTTATTATTTAAATAGTTCTGCAAGCTTTTGTTGTAGCCTTGCTCCGGTCAAATCTGTAGCGATAATCTTGCCGTCCTTATCGAAAAGTACGTTTGAAGGGATAGCTTGTACGCCATAAAGCGCAGCGGCTTCACACTTCCAGCCCTTGAGGTCAGAAAGCTGTGGCCATGTCATGTTCATTCTTTCCACAGCAGCCAGCCAAGGTTCCTTCTTCTGGTCGAGCGAAACGCCTACAATCTCAAAGCCCTTCGACTTGTATTTCTTGTATGCTTCCACTACATTCGGCATTTCTCGGCAGCAAGGTCCGCACCATGAAGCCCAAAAGTCAACGAGCACATACTTGCCCTTGCCCACGTATTCAGAGAGTTTATGCTGCTTGCCATTGGCATCAGGAATGGCAATATCCTTGAGCGGAGTACCGACAGCACGGGCTTGTTGCGCCTGAGCCATCATAAGAAACGATCCCACATAAGGATTATTCACGAACGCCTTGCCTTCACACGCTTCCATAATCTCACAAACGGCATCCCACTGCATCAGCTCCTGATGGATCACAATTGCTGCTACAGGAAGCATGTTGTCCTTGTTTTCCTTACAGAAGTCAACAAAAAGTTTCTTGGCATCATTGCCTTCAGTCTTCATGTCGGCATTGAACTTGCCCCACTTTGCGTTAAGTCCAGTGCCCTCGATGACATCGTTTACTGCATCTACGCTAACCTTCTCGCCTTCAGCACAAAAGAACTGCTGGTAGCCGCCGTTGGCAGAAAGGAAAACGAGGCAGTTGTCTTTTGCTGGAAGCGTAGTTTTGAACTTGCCGTTTGTAACAGCTACGCTATCAATAAGGTCATTGAAAGTTTCTGCATTGACGAGATAGACCATTGTTGACTTCTCGCCGACATAGCCTTCTACAGTAACTTTATCAGCTTTCTGAGCATCTGCAGTGCAGTTTACGAGCAGAGTTGCCAAGAAGAAAAGGGAGAATATTCGTTTCATTTTTTGTTATTTTACTATCGACTATTCGAAGAATCGAAGTCTCGATAATTCGGGAATTATATCATCTGCAGCGTAAATAGATACACCACTACCGCTGGCATTGCGAGCATTGATGAGTCGAAGCGATCGAGCATACCGCCGTGACCTGGAAGGATGTTTCCGCTGTCCTTCACGCCGATAGTGCGCTTGAGAAGGCTCTCCACAAGGTCGCCCCATGTGCCGAAAAGCACTACTACCAAGCCCATGCCGAGCCATTCCGGCAAGGAAAGCTGATAATCGAACATGGTTGCTAATTTGCAAGCCTCCGTATCAAACGTCTGATTAGACAGATACCACATCAGTGTAGCCACGAGAAGCACTTGTATTCCACCACCTATGCTGCCTTCCCAACTCTTGCCAGGGCTTACTCTTGGGAACAACTTATGCTTGCCAAAGAGCGAACCCGAGAGATAAGCACCCGAATCGTTCACCCAAAGGAAGATGAAAACGACAAGCGGAAGAGCACAGAATCCTACGCCTACAGGCACACCGAGCAAGTCTTCAGCACCTTCTCCCCCACCCTGCACCTGCTGGAAAGCAAGCACGTTGATCATGGAGAAAGGCAATGCCACATACATCTGCGACATCATTGTGTATGCCCAGTTGGCTATCGGGTTCTCTGCTTTCAGATAGAGTTCCGAGATAAGCAGATAGATTATCGTGATGAGATAAGGGATGAACACGCCAGCAGAACTTGTCATATTGCTGCAGTAGCCTGCCATTGCAAGGAAGAAATAAGTTCCCGCAATAGTACAGATGAAGGTGTTCACATGCACTTTCTCAACATTTTCATTTATAAGCTTGCAGAATTCATGCACCGTTAGTGCCGTGACAAGCATAAACAACGCCACCATGGCAATGGAGTCCAGGAAACTGCAAACGACGGCAGCCACAAACAGAATGCCTGTTATGCTGCGTACTATGAAATTGTTCATTTGATGATTTTATGATTTATCTATTCTTCGAGGTTTCGAATTATCGAGATTTCGGATTATCGGCTCTTCGATTTTTCGAGGGTTCGGATCAAGCTTTGCCTTCTTCGTTTTCAGGTTGCACGTCAGGGAAGCGCTCGGCAGCCATCTTTTCGGCTATCTCCTTGCGGCGAGCCTCTTCTTCCTCCTCTGCCTTGCGAGCCTCTTCCTCAGCAGCCATGATCTCCTGAGAACGGCTTACGAACGGACGAGGGCCGAAAATCTGCTCAACATCCTCAGCCATGATGACCTCACGCTCCATAAGAACGTCAGCCAACTTGTTGTGACCTTCCTTATGTTCCATAAGCACCTGCTTTGCACGAGCATACTGATCATTGACCATCTTGAGAACTTCCTCATCGATGAGCTTTGCAGTGCTTTCGGAATATGGCTTAGAGAACTGATATTCGTAATTATTATAGTAGCAGAGGTTAGGGAGTTTGTCGCCCATACCCATGTAAGCTATCATCGAGTACGCCTGCTTTGTGGAACGCTCAAGGTCGTTCATCGCACCGGAAGAAATCTGTCCGACGAATAGTTCCTCCGCAGCACGACCGCCAAGAAGTGAGCACATCTCGTCGAGCATCGCCTCCTTAGTGGTTATCTGGCGCTCCTCTGGCATATACCAAGCAGCACCAAGAGCACGACCACGAGGCACGATGCTCACCTTCACCAATGGATTTGCGAACTCAAGGAACCAAGAAATCGTTGCGTGACCAGCCTCATGAAGGGCTATTGTGCGCTTCTCTGCGTTGGTCATCACCTTCGTTTTCTTCTCCAAGCCACCGATGATACGGTCAACGGCATCAAGGAAGTCCTGCGCTATGACCTTCTCGTGATTGTTGCGAGCAGCGATAAGGGCAGCCTCGTTACATACATTTGCAATGTCAGCACCAGAGAATCCCGGTGTCTGGCGTGCGAGATATGTAGAGTCAACACTCTCATCAAGCTTCAGCGGCTTGAGGTGAACACCAAAGATTGCCTTGCGCTCGTTGAGGTTAGGGAGGTCAACATTTATCTGACGGTCGAAACGTCCTGCACGAAGCAAGGCAGAGTCGAGCATGTCCGCACGGTTTGTAGCGGCAAGAACGATAACGCCTGAGTTTGTTCCGAAGCCGTCCATCTCTGTGAGGAGTGCGTTCAAAGTGTTCTCACGCTCATCGTTTCCGCCCATGTTTGGATTCTTTGAACGAGAGCGGCCAACGGCATCAATCTCGTCGATGAAGATGATACAAGGCGCCTTTTCCTTAGCCTGACGGAACAAATCCCTTACGCGTGACGCGCCCACGCCCACGAACATTTCTACAAAATCAGAGCCGCTGAGCGAAAGGAACGGCACACCTGCCTCGCCGGCAACAGCCTTTGCAAGCAAAGTCTTACCGGTTCCCGGAGGACCAACAAGGAGCGCACCCTTCGGAATCTTACCGCCAAGCTCCGTGAACTTGTTAGGATTCTTGAGGAATTCCACGATTTCCTGCACTTCCTGCTTGGCACCTTCCTGACCGGCTACATCCTTGAAAGTCACGGAAGTACCTTCGCCCTTCTCGTAAACCTTGGCTTTGCTCTTGCCTACGCCAAAGATGCCGCCGCCCATGCCACCGCCGCCTACGCCACGGAACATGAACACCCAGAAGAGCACGAGCAGAAGAATCGGGCCGAAGCTTATGAGTACGTCCCACCAACCGCTATGCTGCTTATTGTCATAGCTGACAGGTCCCATGTAAGTCTTTGCCGCACGCTGCTCGTCAATGAAGCTTTCCACTTTCTCAGCGCTGCCATATTGCACTACAAGATGGGGAGTCTTTCCCGTTTGCTTTGCTGGCTGCTTGAAAATCTCGCGTATATGTTCCGGCTTTATCTCCAGTTCTATCTCGTGCTCCACATTATTTATTATAATGTTTTGCACATAGCCTTTCTTCACGTAAGCCTGGAACTCCGTGTAAGAGGCGTCTTTCGAGATACTTGAATCTGTAGTCTTCTCGCCGCCGAACATGTATGCGCCCAACAACACCGCCATGACGATGAAGTAGAACCAGTTCATGCTGAACTTCGGTTTCTTCGGGTTGTTGGAGTTTGTAGGGTTATTTTGTTTATTTGCCATTATTGTTATTCTCCTTCGCCTTCCTCGAAGATCTCAGCGTCCTGCCAGAGGTCTTCTATTCTATAATAATCGCGAACTTCAGGAAGGAAGATGTGTACGATGACATCCACATAGTCCATTGCCACCCACTGCGAGTTTTCCCTTCCGGCTATTCTTACCGGCTTTTCGCCAGCCTTCTTGCGGGCAAACTCCTCAATAGAGTCGCAGATGGCATCAACCTGCATGGTAGAGTTGCCACTACAAATGACGAAATACTTGCAAATAGCGCTTTCCACACCATTCAGGTCAACGACAACAATGTCTTCACCCTTCTTTTCTTCAATTCCTTCTACTATAGCTTCTACTAAATCGTTTTTCTGCATTATTGTTTAATGTTTTTAGTCTTTTTTGTTAATAATTCATTCTTCACGACATGCATCTTATGATTTTGTCGTACTGACATTCGTCGCTTCATACGTTGCAAAAAGCGCGCCAAAGCACTCAAATATCGGTACAAAATTACTATTTTTCGCCATATTATAGCCCAAAAATCAAAAAATTTACGTTTTTTTATGAAAAAACTTGAGATTTTCTTTGTCAGTTTCCAAAAACTATGTACCTTTGCACCCGCAAACAAAACAATTGGGCTATGGTGTAATGGTAACACTGCAGATTCTGGTCCTGCCTTTCCTGGTTCGAATCCGGGTAGCCCAACACACTAAGCGAGTCGATTTCGGCTCGCTTTTTGTTTTGTATATCGGATTGTTTCCAAGGAGAAACCTGACAAAATAGTATCAGTCACGATTATCTTATCCACCCCGAATTTCCCGTCTTTATAACTATTTGATTTCCAGACAAATAGAAATCCCATCAAAAACTCTATGACTTTTGACTAAAAACTCCCACGGTTTTGGGTCAAAACCCTGGGAGTTTTTGGTCGTTTTCCTATGAGTTTTTAGTCAAAACTCTATGAGTTACATTTCGGACGGCTATTCTGACAAAATAGTATCAGTGGTTTTAGTATGCTAAAAGCTCTGTAGCCAAGCCTTGAGTTCCTGTATCATCTCGGCATGAAATGGGAAGGATCCGCGGAATCCGAAGCCGTGTCCGCCCTTTGGATAGACATGCAAAGACACTGGAACATCGTGCTTATACAATTGCATATAATAGTTTATGCCATTTATCGGCAGAACCTTCTCGTCGTCATCGGCGAGGCAGATGAAAGCTCTTGGCGTCCATCTTGACACGTGAATATCACTGCTGTACTGGCGTTGCTGTCGCTTCTGCGAATGCTGTCCAAGCAGATTCTCAAGCGAGCCTTGATGCGTAATGCCTTCCATCATGGAAACCACTGGATAGAACAGTATCTGGAAGTCTGCCTTGGCTTGGTCATGGCTCTGCGTAGCGACGATGGAAGCCAGATGTCCGCCAGCAGAAAAGCCCATAATACCTATGTGACCGTCCTTTATACCCCACTCTTCCGCATTCGCGCGCACCATCTTCATCGCACCTTCCGCATCACAGATCGGCACTTGCGGGTTGCCATGAGGCATACGATACTTCAGCACAACGGCAGTAACGCCAAGTCCCTGGAAGAAGTCTGCCCAACGATGGCCTTCGTTTTCCATGGAGAGATGGGAGTAGCCGCCACCGGGACATATCACGACGGCACGCCCGGTGTTGCGTTCCTGGGCAGGGAAATATATATACACCTGGGCGGAATCCTGTGGATCAACACTCTCCACAGGGGCTCCATGAGCCCACAAATCCAGTTTTATGGAGCCGGAATGTCTCTGCGAGAAAGCGGAAATCGAGAAGAAAACAAGGGTTAATGTCAGCAAGAAATGTTTCATGGGTACAAAATTACAAATAAGTTTTGAGTTTTCGGTTTTATGTTTTAAGATTATTGCTTTATACCACAAATAAAACCACATAAATCACTTTTTCCCGATTCAAAATGCTTTTTCCTATATATAATAATGTGTAAGAGAAAAAAATGTAATACTTTTGCAGCCCGAAAACAGAAAATCCATTCAGTAACCAAGCAGTGGGAGCACATTTAGCCCACCTTAGAATAATATGCAAAAGAACTTAGTAATTGTAGAGAGCCCTGCGAAAGCCAAGACCATTGAGCGTTTCCTCGGCAGCGACTACAAGGTGATGTCAAGCTACGGACACATCCGCGACTTGAAGAAGAAGGGCATCTCACTCGATGACAAAACACTGATGCCTGCTTACGAAATCCCAGACGACAAGAAGAAGGTTGTTTCAGATTTGCGCGCTAATGCGAAGAAAGCCGAACAGGTTTGGCTCGCATCCGATGAAGACCGCGAAGGAGAAGCCATCTCATGGCACCTTTGCGAAGTCCTCAAGCTCGATAAGGAAAAGACAAAGCGTATCGTTTTCCACGAAATCACCAAGAACGCCATACTCCAGGCCATAGAATCGCCTCGAACTCTCGACATGAACCTCGTCAATGCACAGCAGGCTCGCCGCGTGCTTGACCGTCTTGTCGGTTTCAAGCTCTCACCGGTTCTCTGGCGTAAGGTGAAGCCAGCACTCTCTGCCGGTCGTGTCCAGAGTGTCGCTGTTCGCCTTATCGTTGAGCGCGAACGTGAGGTGGAAGCCTTCAAGAGCGAACCTTACTTCCGCGTAACTGCCCTCTTTACCCTCGACAACGACAAGAAGACAACCGTAAAGGCTAATCTTGACCGCCGTTTCTCTACGAAGGAAGAGGCGGAAGCATTCCTTGCTCTTTGCAAGAATGCGGAGTTTACGGTGGCTGATGTGCAGAAAAAGCCTACAAAGCGCACTCCTGCACCTCCTTTCACGACTTCTACTCTACAGCAGGAAGCAGCTCGCAAACTGGGTTTCACCGTATCACAGACAATGCTCATCGCACAGCATCTCTACGAGCATGGTGAGATCACCTACATGCGTACCGACTCCGTAAACCTCTCAGGACTCTGCATAAACGCAAGCAAGAAGGAGATTACCGAGCAGTATGGCGAGGAATACAGCAAGGTTCGTCAGTATCATACCAATGCAAAGGGTGCTCAGGAAGCTCACGAGGCTATACGTCCTACATATATAGACAAGACTGAAATCGAGGGCAATTCCGCTGAAAAGCGTCTCTATGAGCTTATCCGCAAGCGCACCATTGCATCGCAAATGGCTGATGCTGAGCTGGAAAAGACCACCGCAACAATCTCCATCAGTGGCACTGACGCTTGTTTCGTTGCCAACGGTGAGGTTATTGTTTTCGACGGTTTCCTCAAGGTTTATCGCGAAAGCACTGACGATGACGACAACAACAAGCAGGAATCTGAGTCAAACATGCTGCCACAAATGATTGCCGGCGACACGCTTTCTCGCAAGGAAATCGTTTCAACACAGTGTTTCTCACAGGGGCCTACACGCTTCACTGAGGCTTCTCTCGTTCATAAGCTTGAGGAACTTGGCATCGGTCGTCCATCAACATACGCGCCAACAATTTCCACTATCCAGCAGCGTGAATACGTGCAGAAGGGCGACAAGCCTGGATATGAGCGCGAGTTCTCTGTCATCACTCTCAAGAACGACAAGATTTCATCTACAACAAAGAAGGAAAAGGCTGGTTCAGAGAAGGGTAAGCTCATGCCTACTGACATCGGAACCATCGTAAACGACTTCCTCATTGACCAGTTCCCAAATATCCTTGACTACAACTTCACAGCGAAGGTGGAACAGGATTTTGACTCTATTGCAGAAGGAAAAGCCGACTGGTTGAAGTCTATCCAGGAGTTCGACAAGGACTTCGAGAAGGATGTTGACACGGCAATGGGCATACACAGCGAGCATAAGGTGGGAGAACGCGAATTGGGTATCGACCCAAAGAGTGGCAGACCGGTATTCGTGAAGATTGGTCGCTACGGTCCTGTCGTACAACTTGGTGCTGCTGGCGAAGACATCAAGCCTTTGTTTGCACAACTTCCAGCCGGCAAGGCAATGACCGACATGACTCTCGAAGAAGCTCTCAAGCTGTTTGAACTTCCAAAGGATCTCGGAAAACACGAAGGCAAGACAGTAAGCATCGGCACTGGTCGCTTCGGTCCTTACGTGCTTCATAACAAGAAATATACGTCTATTCCAAAGGGCGTTGACCCTATGTCTCTTACTCTTGAGGAAGCTATCGCACTCATTGAAGAGAAACAGAAGACTGAGGAAAAGAAGGTTGTCAAGGCTTTCGCCGAAGATGCTAAACTCGAGATTCGCACTGGACGCTACGGAATATACATTGCCTACAACGGCAAGAACTACCGCATGACAAAGGCTCTGCAGCAGAAAGCCGAAGAGCTTACTTACGAAGAGTGCATGGAAATTGTAAAGAAATAGATCTTTCCCAAAAGCTTATACACTACCCTCGCATTTTTGCGAGGGCATTTTCCCCAATACATGAAAAGAATAATCTTAATCGGCTACATGGGCGCTGGCAAGACAACCATCGGTCACCAGCTCTCAAAGAAGACTGGCATGATGTTCTACGACCTTGACTGGTACATAGAGTCTCGCCACCGCACCACTGTTTCCGAGATTTTCGCCACGAAAGGCGAGGAAGGTTTCCGCCAGATAGAGAAAGCAATGCTACACGAAGTAGCGGAGTTCGAGGACGTTATCATCTCATGTGGCGGCGGCACTCCTTGTTTCTTCGACAATATGGACTATCTCAACGCCCAAGGCGAGACCATTTATCTCAAATGCTCGCCTGAGGTTCTTTTCGAACATCTCAAGATGGGCAAGACTGAACGTCCGCTCCTCAAGGACAAGACGCCAGAGGAAGTGAAGACTTTCATCGCAGAACAGCTCCAGTATCGCGAGCAATTCTACAACAAGGCAAAGCACGTTGTTGACATTACCCTCATGGACACCTTCGACAAAATCCAGGATTCCGTCAACAAAATCCTCGCCCTCACAAAGGATTAACCCTGCGCTTCTGCACTCCCCTCGCATTCTTGCGAGGGTTCCCTCCCCCCCTCTTTCAAAACTAACCCTTCCCCTATATGAAAAACCTTAAAGCTACTCTCCTTTCGCTCACAGCATTCCTGAGCATTACAGCCTCCGCACAGCAGTCATTATGGCCAACGGCAGCCCCTGAAGCCAAGCCTTTCTCGCGCTGGTGGTGGCTCGGAAGCGCCGTTGACGAGCAGAATCTCGACTACCTCCTTGACGAATATGCCAAGGCTGGTCTCGGCGGACTTGAAATAACCCCTATCTACGGCGTGCAAGGCAACGACGCAAACGACATCCCTTTCCTCTCTCCGAAATGGATGCAGATGCTCAATTTCCTCAACAACAAGGGCGACAAGGTTGGCTTGAAGATAGACATGAACACCGGCACAGGCTGGCCTTTCGGCGGTCCTACGGTCAGTCTTGACGATGCCGCAAGCCAAGCAAGCTTCGACAAGGACGGAAACTTCGTTGTCGGCAAGACAAAGCAGAAGGTAAAGCGTGCAGCTCCTGGTGGCGAAGGTTATGTCCTTGACCACTTCAACAAGCAAGCTGTCGAGCGTTATCTCGACCGCTTCACACAGGCTTTCGCTTCTTCTGGTGCGCGTTATCCTCACAACTTCTTCAACGACTCTTACGAAGTCTATCAAGCTTCATGGACACCAGCATTGTTTGACGAGTTCAAGAAGCGTCGCGGCTATGATCTTTCCAAGTATAACGACCTGCTGCGCAAGGTGTTCGACAGCAAGAACGAGGCAGTAAAGGCACTCGCCGTGGACGAAAATTCAGACGAAAGCCGCCGTATAATCTCGGATTATCGCCAGACTCTCGGCGAACTTCTCCTTGAGAACTTCACAACAACCTGGACTTCTTGGGCTCACGAGCACGGCACAGTTACCCGTAACCAAGCTCACGGAAGCCCGGGCAACCTCATCGACATCTATGCTGCCGTTGATATTCCGGAGTGTGAAGGTTTCGGTCTTTCGCAGTTTGGCATCAAGAATCTCCGTCAGGACTCACTTGTTCGCAAGAACTATTCTGACCTCTCCATGCTGAAATACGCTTCGTCAGCAGCGCATATCTCCGGCAAAAACCTCACGTCTTCCGAGTCATTCACTTGGCTTACAGAGCATTTCCGCACCTCTCTCTCACAGTGCAAGCCAGAGATTGACCTATTCATGACTGCCGGCATCAACCACATGTACTTCCATGGCACATGCTACTCCCCAAAGGATGATCCATGGCCAGGTTGGAAGTTCTATGCATCTGTTGACATGTCGCCTACAAACTCCATTTGGAAAGACGTGCCAGAAATGTGCAAATACATCACTCGCTGCCAATCTTTCATGCAAATGGGACAGCCGGACAACGACTTCCTCGTGTACGTACCTATATATGATATGTGGCAAGAGAACGGCGGCGGACTCCTTATGTTCGACATTCACAAGATGGATCAGCTCGCTCCAAAGTTCATTGCTTCCATCAACTCCATCGTAAAGCAAGGCTACGACTGCGACTATATCTCGGACAACTTCATCCGTACGCTCACTTTCCAAAACGAAATGCTTTGCACTGAAGGTGGCACGGAGTACAAAGGACTCGTTGTTCCTGGCGCAAAACTCATGCCTCACGATGTTCTCGCAAAGCTTCTCGACCTCGCAAAGCAAGGCGCAACAATAGTTTTCCTTGACCAATTCCCTGACGATGTCCCTGGTTATGGCGACCTAAAGGCACGCCGCAAGGCTTTCAAGAAGATAGCAAAGCAATTGCCTAAGTACTGCGCTTCTTCGCTTTCCGCTCTCAGTGCTGTGCCAGAGGAAATGAAAACACAGTACGGTCTCTCTGCAATTCGTCGCAAGAACGATACTGGCTACCACTACTTCATCTCTTCTCTTCAGGACAAAGGCGTAAGCGAATGGATTACTCTTGGCGTTGATGCTGAGGAAGTTGCATGGTTCAACCCAATGAACGGCGAGGTAAAGAAAGCCATGACTCGCAAGCAGGACGGCAAGACTCAGGTTTATATCCACCTTGCTTCGGGCGAATCCTGCATTCTCCAGACATATAACACTGCTTCTGCAGCACCTAAGAACCTCCCGACTGACAAGCTCCTCACCCCTACAGGCAAGAAGATTATCCTCGATAAGGACTGGACTCTCTCTTTCCCAACTCTTGAGAAAGACACTCTCATCAATCGCCCATGCTCATGGACAGAACTTGGCGATGCACAGCTTGACTCACTTGCTGGCAGCGGTATCTACACAGTAAATGTTGACATTGAGCCAGAAATGCTCAAATCAGGAAGTGCCACTGTTCCCGAAGCGTCCGCTTCAGGTTCATCAAAGCCTCGCTTCATCCTCAATCTTGGCGATGTTCGCGAAAGCGCTCGAGTTACAATCAACGGCAAGAATGTCGGCACACTTTGGGCGGTTCCTTTCGAGATTGACATCACAGACTTCATCAAGCCGGGTTGCAATACCCTGGAAGTGGAAGTAACAAACCTCCCTGCCAACCGCATTGCAGCACTTGATCGCAAGGGCATCCCATGGCGCAAGTATAAGGAAATCAACCTCGTGGATCTCAACTACAAGAAGACAGGCTACGCTCACTGGCAGCTTATGGAATCAGGACTCAACTCCGTTCCTTGCATCGAAATCTTCCAATAGCCTCATGACTCAATTCCCAATCCCAAGAATACTCCTATTCTTCTCTCTCGGCATTGCCTTGGCTGACCAACTCCGTCAGTACGAGGCAATGCCTGTTTATTGCGGGATTGCACTTCTCATATCCCTTCTTGCCTTCTTCCTTCTCCGCAAGAACGAAACGCTCTCCTCTCTATCGCTCCTAACCTCCTCCATTCTTCTCGGTGCATTTGTCATGGCACTTGATTGGCAAGGCAAGCGCGTAACCCTTCCCGAAGAAAAGATTTCATACGAAGCAATCATCACTTCCCCACCAGTTTTCAGGAACGACAAATACACTTGCGACCTCACAACAACCTTATTTGAAAGCACTTACAAACTAAATGCCTACATAAAAACTGACGCCACGCTCCACATTGGCGACCGCATTTCATGCACTTCCCGTTGGAACGAGCCAAAAAACTTCACACTTTCTCCCAACTTCAACTATGCGCTTTTCCTGAAGCGTCACGGCTACGCAGCCACAACCTTCATCACTCTCCCCACCACCTTCCCCGAAGATTCTCTTTTCGGCGCAACAACCACCGTTCCCGAAGCAACCGCATCGGTCAAGTCCGCCATCGTTCCCGAAGCAACCGCTTCTGTCCCTCTCTCCCTATATCCTCTTCTTCTCCGCGACAAGCTCCTCACAACACTCCTCCCCTCTCGCTCCTTATCCCAAGAAGACCAAACGTCAGCCATAATTGCCGCCATGCTTCTTGGCGACAAATCCCAGCTATCACAACAAACAAAAGACAACTACTCAGCCGCCGGAGTCTCGCATGTCCTTGCCCTTTCCGGCCTGCATATTAGCATATTGCTCAGCATACTCAGCTTTCTTCTGTCAAGGTTCAGCATCAGAACCACCACAATAATCCAATTAATCTTCGTATGGGCATTCGCTTTTCTCGTAGGCATGCCAATATCCATTCTCCGTGTAGCTATAATGTTCACACTCATGATATTGGCTCGTGCCTTAAGCGGTTTCTCCTATTCCCTCAACACAATCTTTGTTGCAGCCTTCCTTATTCTATTGTTCTCACCACAAAGTCTGTTTGATGTCAGTTTCCAACTATCGTTCACGGCAGTATTTTTCATACTTGTTTTCTCAAAATCTTTCTGGTCAAGGATAGACTCAAAAGCATTCCATAAATATCGTATAGGGATTTATGTCTTCAATATATTCCTCATCTCTTTCGCTGCACAGCTCGGCACATTGCCACTCATCCTCTACCACTACGGCAGATTCCCCGTCTATTTCCTTTTTACAAACTTATTCATGGGCGTCTTTGTCACCACTATGCTCACCCTCGGCATCCTCACTCTCGCAGTTTCTTTCATTCCTGTTGCATTCACATTTTGCCAAAGAATACTCGTTTTCACTGCTTCCACAATGAACGACTATACCCATTTCATGGCAGCCCTTCCCTACTCTTCCATACAGGAAATCCACATAAATATACCGCAGGTTATTCTATGTTACATACTTATCTTCCTATTTATTAAGCCATTTCTTCCTGAAAAGTTTGTCTATTAACCAAAAAAACATTAATTTTGCAGCATGAGAATACTTAAAAGTACAGTTTTCCGCGCACTTTGCGCCATCGCTATCGGCTACATGCTCATACAATATCCTGATGAGATGCAGCATGGTTTCATCCAAGCCATTGGTGCCTTGTTCTTTGCATCTGGCGCCATTTCATGGGCAAGTTACCTTTATCAGAAAAAGAATGAAGGCAAGGTTGACCTCTATGATGAGCAAGGTAACAAGCTCAAGCCATCGTCTCCATTCTTCCCTATTGCTGGCACGGGTAGCGTTATTCTTGGTCTTATCCTAATCATCGTACCAAGTACCCTCATGGAAGTATTGAACATCATCTTCGGAGCGATGATCATGCTCGGTGCTTTCAACCAGTTCCTCAACCTTATGAAGACACGCCAGTATGCGCAAGTGCCTGTGCTTTACTGGATTTTCACGTCGATCATATTCCTTGTCGGACTGCTTATCACTTTGAAGCCAAGTTTCATCTCTGAGACATTGTCATTCTTCATGATACTCTGCGGCTGGGGATTCATCGCATTCGCCTTCCTTGAAATACTCATCAGCGTGCAGCTTGCCATCTTCAAGCGCAAGTACAACAAGGCTAACCAGCAGATGCAGATACAGAAGGCAGAGCAGGAAAACACTGAACTCATTGAAAATATTGAACCAGAAACAATAGAATAGTCACTGTTCCCGAGACGTCAGTTTCGGGTTTAACCTCTATGTTCAAACTCGACAAATCTTCCCCAAAAGGACTCCTTGCCGTAGAATGGGTAGCACTTGCCTACCTCATCTTTACGGTAGTCCTGATACTTTTCACTTACACCAAGCACGAAGACCCAATGGCTCTCATAGGCGGACGCGTACAAGTGCTCGCCATGATGGGTGCGCTCTGGCTCATACACTATTGGTTTCCATGCCAATTCACTGTCGTCTTGCGCGTTGCACTTCAGACAGCATTGCTCTCTTGGTGGTATCCAGACACATACGAGCTTAACAAAGTTCTACCGAACCTTGATCCAACCTTCGCAGCAATCGACCAAGACTTGTTCGGTTTCCAGCCTGCTTTGGTCTTTCACGAGGCACTTCCGAAGTGGATGTCTGAAGCATTCTACCTTGGCTATTGGTCTTACTACCTGATGATTGCGGGTGTTGTAGTATATTATTTCTTCTGGCAACGCACCGACTTTCTGCGTGCAACATTCGTCATGCTCACGGCATTCTTTGCATTCTACGTGATATTCGACTTGATTCCAGTTGCCGGTCCAACGTTCTATTATGAGTTTGTTGGTCGTTCGGGCATAGAGGAAGGCATTTTCCCTGATGTAGGAAACCATTTCATGACATCACAAGCCTGCTGGCCATCACCAGGAAACTCTGACGGTTTCTTCTATGGACTCGTGGAAAGTGCCAAGGCTGCTGGCGAACGACCTACAGCAGCATTCCCAAGTAGCCATGTGGGATGTGCCACAGTAATATTCCTACTTGCCTTGTTCTCAAAGCATTGGAAGATTTCCCTTGTTATCCTTCCGCTGTATATCTTGCTTTGTTTGGCAACAGTTTACATCCAAGCGCACTATGCTATTGATGCCATAGTAGGATTAGCTGTCGGCATATCATTCTATTTCATCTTCAATTTCATTTACAAAAAAGGGCATTTGAGATAAATGACGTATCAGCAACTCATAACAATACTCAAGGAAAACTATGACGCAGGCGAGGCACAAGCCATTGCCAGACTCCTTGCCGACAAGCTTTTCCACCTCAGTTTTGCTGATATTCTCTGCGGCTGCGACCTCAACATCTCAGATGAAACCCTCAACAGTCTAAAGCAAGGCAGACCAATACAATACATTCTTGGCACAGAAACCTTCTTCGGTCGTGAGTTTGAAGTTGGCGAGGGCGTACTCATTCCACGTCCAGAAACAGAGGAACTCTGCCAGTGGATTATTGATGAATGCAGAATGCAGAATGCAGAATACAGAATCCCAGATGCTCAAAACGAGGATATCGCAAGCCAATTCTGCATTCTGCATTCTGCATTCTGCATTCCTACTATCCTCGACATCGGTACTGGCTCCGGTGCAATCGCCATAACCCTTGCAGCCGAATTACCGTCAGCCCAAGTTTCTGCCATTGATATTTCCGATAAAGCCCTTGCATACGCCAAGCGCAATGCCGAACGCAACAAGGTCTGCGTAAATTTCATCCAGCAAGACATACTCTCTACGCCCCTCCCCTGTGGGGAGGAAGGGTGGGGTCTCATCGTCTCCAACCCTCCGTACATAATGGACAAGGAGCGTTCGGAGATGTCTGCCCACGTCCTTGACCATGAGCCAAGCCTTGCCCTTTTCGTTCCTGACAACGACCCACTCCTCTTCTACCGCGCCATTGCCGACTTTGCCCTTCTTAATCTCACCCCAGGCGGTCTGCTCTTCTATGAGATAAACCCTCTCTGCGTGAATGAAATGCAGGAAATGCTCACGGAGAAAGGCTTCACAGACATTGAAATTCGTGAAGACCAGTTTGGCAAACAACGAATGATGAAGGCGGTTAGGTCATAAAACGCAGGCTGTTAGACAATAGAAATGTGGCGGTTAGACAATAAAAACGCAGACTTTTCTGATGAAAAGTCTGCGTTTTCTTACCCATATCTCCATGAGTTACAAAAAAGTTCGTATACAAACCCGAAGCAGTTTTGTATACAAACTCGTTGTGAGTTTGTATACGAACTTTTTTCAAACCATAAGAGTTTTGACCTCTACGCCCGAAAGTTTTGATATTATCTCAAAGGCAACTTCACCACATACTCACCCTCGGCACCAATGCCAACAGAATATGCAGGGAAAGTGACTATGAGCTGCTTGCCAACAAGGGCAACATAGTCTTCTGGATTAATCTTCATCTCTGTAAAGAACTTGTTAGCAGTCGTCTTTGGATCCAAGTCCATTCCATACTCCGCCTTCAAAGCCTTGAGTTTGCGGAACACTTTCTGCTTGAAGTCCGGCATATTCACGCCAAGGGCAGCGAGAGTGCGCAGTTCCTTGCCTTTATTGTTGAGTGTAACAAGTCTGGTTCCGCGTGTATATCCATTGCTACCACTGTAATCAAAAGCGGTCTTGATGGAATAAGTCACACGATTGGCATCTTTCCATATAGGCTCTATCTTGATGCTTTCCGCGTATGGACCATAAGGCGCTTTCTCGCAAGGACGACTCTTCATTGCAACGGTCAGAAGATTCTTGAAACTATTTCCGTAAGCCGCCTCCAAAGCACTTGCAGTCATGCCCGCCTTGTATGTAACGACATCAACCTTACCAATAGGCTTATCGTCAGTAACATACCCTTCAAGGTTGCCGATATAAAGATTGCACCAATCGGCTACGACATCGCTTACCCACTGACCTGTAGCAGGTTTGCTCTTTTCAAATGTTATACTGATGTTCATGCCGCACACGCAGCACTCGTCCTTTGTACATGGAACGGCATACTGAAGGTATTCTCTCCAGTTGTTTGACTCGTTGTCGCCAATCTCACAGAAAGGCACATTTGTCTGTGCAGTAGCCGTCAAGGCTACGAAACTAAGCATCAAAAGTAGCTTTTTCATAATGTTGAATTGTTGGATTATTGAAATGTATAGTTATTGAGTTATTAAATTATTGAGTTATCAAGTTATTGAATTATTGAGTTACCAATTGCTCTTCTATTGCGTGCAAAGTTATGCTATTTGTTTTAAAATAATGTATATAACGCAAAAAAATACGCACAAAACGAAAATATTCCGTATTTGATTATCGTATATTACTAATTATTACTAACTTTGCACGCAAATTATGAACATATTACAAGTGCTTGCTGCCCTTGAAACTTTTGCTCCTCTGCCGCTGCAGGAAAGCTACGATAATGCTGGCTTGCAGATTGGATTGACAGGAGAGCAAGACGTTACAGGGGCATTGTTGTGTTTAGACGTCACCATGGACGTTGTGGACGAGGCCATCAAGAGTGGCTTCAACCTTATCGTGTCTCACCATCCGCTGCTTTTCCGTGGACTGAAACGCATCACACAAGATGGAACGAGTGTGGAACGAATCGTGATGAAAGCCATACGGAACAACATTGCGATAATCTCTATGCACACCAATCTGGACAATGCTCCGGGAGGTGTTAACCACAAGATGGCAGAGAAGCTCGGTCTTGAGAACGTCCGTTTCCTCCAGCCTATGAATCGCGGTGGATACGAAGGCGGCTCTGGCGTGATTGGAGAAATTAGCGCAGCTGCACCGGGAGTACCTTTCGTGGAATACGTAAAGGCTATCTTCAAAGCCCCTTGCGCGCTGTGTTCGACCCCTCCTAACCTCCCCACAAGGGGAGGAACTCACACATCGCAGAGAACCAATCCGCATGAGCTTTCTCTCCCCCTTGTGGGGGAGTCGGAGGGGGTCATCAAGGTTGCCCTCTGCGGTGGTGCGGGTTCTTTCCTTCTTGACGAGGCAAAGGCACAAGGTGCAGACATCTTCATAACAGGCGAGATGCACTACCACGAGTATTTTGAGGCACTTGGCGACATACAGATCATCGTGCTCGGACATTATGAAACAGAGCAGTTCACTTGCGAACTTCTTCAACAGATTCTCGCAAAGGATTGTCCAGACCTCCCTACCCGACTCTTCGGAAGCACGAACCCAATCTGCGTGAAATAAATACTAAATCATACATCATAAAATCATAAATGCAGTTATGGCAAAGAAAAATCCAGAAGACTACACAGTAGAAGAGAAGCTCAAGAACCTCTACTCTCTTCAGGCTACTCTTTCAAGCATCGACGAGAAGCGTGCCCTCCGCGGTGAGCTTCCTCTTGAAGTAAAGGACATCGAAGACGAACTCGCTGGCCTCAAGACACGCCAGGAGAAGTACGCTACTGAGATTCAGGACTACAAGAAGGCTATCGAGATCCGTGAAAGCGAAATTGAAGAGGCTAAGAACCTCATCGCTCGTTACACAGCACAGCTCGACGAAGTGCAGAACAACCGTCAGTACGACTCACTCACAAAGGAGATAGAGTTCCAGGGACTCCAGATAGAGCACTGCCAGAAGCTCATCCGTGAGGCAAAGAAGAAGGTTGAAGAGCGCGTTGAAGATCTCCAGCAGACTCGCAAGGACATTGAAGACAAGGACGCTATCCTTGAAGAAAAGAAAAACGAACTTGAGGAAATCATCGACGAAACTCGTGCTGATGAGGACAAACTCAAGATCAAGGCAAAGGATCTTGAAGCAAAGATCGAGAGTCGCCTTCTCTCAAGCTTCCTCCGCATTCGCAAGAATGCTCGCAATGGACTCGGTGTAGTTTACATCCAGCGTGATGCTTGTGGCGGTTGCTTTGCAAAGATTCCACCACAGCGCCAGCTTGACATCAAGATGCACAAGAAGATCATCGTTTGTGAATATTGCGGCCGTATCCTCGTTGACCCAGAGCTCGCAGGCGTTAAGATCAAGCCTGTAGAGGAAAAGAAGACTACTCGCAAGACACGTGCTACTCGCAAGAAGAAGGTTGAAGAAACTCCTACAGAGGATTAATAACCCCAAAAGCCCATTTGGGATAACGCGAAAAATAATAAAAAAAGGTAACTATCATCGCTGATAGTTACCTTTTTTGTGCCATTAGCCATTAGTCATTAGCCATTAGCCTCAACTTGAGCTTGCGAAAGTTGAACCACATTATTTCTTGATAATCTTCTTTCCGTTTACTACGATGATACCATTGAAATCAGCACCAACCTTCTGGCCCTGAAGGTTATAGACACCCTTCTGACGGGAATTGTTCTCTGACTTAACCTCGCTGATCTTCAAAGCCTTATCAATCAATGCCTGTCCGAAGAGAACTTTAATCTTCTGGCCAAGTACTGTTGAGAGGTCAATGTCTATATCAGCCAACAGTTGCTCTTTGTCAGCCGACAAGTCTGCTTTCAATGTGATTGGAATACCACCCAACTCTTCTGAGAGTATTGGACCCAACCAAAAATCCACGCCTTCCATATCGCCTGGCTGAAGTATGATGTCCCTTTCCGCACTGAACGACAATGTTCCGTCGCCAGCAACAGCAGGCTCAAGGTCGCTGATGCTTATTGTACCTACAGGCATTGGATCATCTTCCCCACTCTCTTCATCCTTCGATACCAGAATGAAGTTGTTAAGCGCCAGAGTGTACTTACCATCTGCCTGTTCCGTTATTGAGATCGTTGTTGGCATAGGATCCGTTGACTCATCGTTGACGATAACCACCATATTGTCAGTATAAGTACGTACCTTATCCTGTGCATTCATTACAAGCGCAAACGACAGCAGCGCTACAAGAGTAAAAATCTTCTTCATATTATTTAAGTTTATAGTTTAATCCTACTGTACCATATATTGGATACATCTTTTGTTCTATTGTACGGAAGTCTTTGTTGAAGGCATTGCTCATTCCCCATGCAAGGTTGGCATAAATGCCGAGACCGTGTGTCAGCTTGTATGACACTCCAGCGTTTATTCCCCATTGAGCCTTGCGCATGTCGTCATTGAAGTTGTATTCACCTCGCTCTTCAGCAGTGTTTCCCAACTCAATGCGTTCACCTGTAGGAGTGTCTTTTCTGATGTATCCATCGTAGGCATAGCCATCGAAATTCCTTGAAATATTCCATCCGACGTATGGACCGGCATATATCTTCAGTTTATCAGTTGGCTTGAAAGTCATTTCCACAGGAATGCTCAATGTCCATGTGCCAACTTCCGTCACCACATTTCCAGTGAAGTAACCTTCTATCGCTTCGCCACCTCTACTCATTGTCATGTGGTAACCTTTTACCTGAGCATCAGTACTCATTGCTTTTCTGTCCAATCTCACGCCGGTTTCTACTCCCCATTGGTCGGTGAGAGGCTTTTCCGCCTTTACTCCTACCTGTGGATTCAGCTGTGGAGTATATGAGTTTAGCCCACGAATACTTGCAGGCATTCCGAGAGGCATTGTTCCACCTATGTTGTAACCTATTTGAGCTTCTACGCTTACGTCCTCGAGAAACTGTGCCTTAACAAGTGACACCTGTAAGATCAATAGCGCCAGTAATAATATCTTCTTCATGATTTTACTCCTCCTCTGTTATTATTCGCAAATTATCAACCCATAATGTGCTGCCCAATGCACCTTCATACAAATCGCCGTTCTTGCTTGAAGAGCAAAGAATGGCAAGGCTGTATCCCATGTTCTGGAGCAATTGGATGTCAATATCTTCCCAATAATCGAAAGACACATCGAAACTTGTCCAGTCGTCGCTTCGATGCACGTCATACAGTTTTGCCATAGCCACACGCAGCGGATTCGTCATGATGTCTTCGCCAGTGAGATATACCGACTTGCCTTCTGCATCGTGGTTCTTGTAAACCACTGCATAGATAGCGCCTTCGTCAGTACCCTCTATCAGGTTTCCCTTTGCATCTTGCATCTGTTCTCCCGGCTTATATTTGTAATATCCAGTGAAACGCAGAGGCTTCTTTGTAGTAGGAAGACCGAAGTGAGTACTCTGAAGTGTCTGCGTCAGTGCTTTTGACAAATCGAACGAGCCAAGGAAAAGGTTTCCGGCAGCCAACCTCTTGTTTGTCATCACGCCCCAAGAGCCAGTGCTTACCGTCTGAAGTTTCACGCATGCTCCTTCGTATCCGTTTTCATCAGGTATTGAAGGATATTCCATAGGCTTTGCTGACGAGCGTGCAACGCTGAATCCTGCATTGGCAGTACACCAGTTTGGAGTTTCGCCTTCAGCATTGTCGCTCCAAACATAATATTTCCCATTCTCGCTCAGGAAATAGTTCTCGAAGTTGTACTCATAGAAGCTCTGTGGTTTCGCAAAGCGCACGAGATAGCGGCGGCTCCATTGCTTGTCTTCCGAAGTAACTGTATAGTACTGACCACCCTGCGAGAAGTCGAGCACAGTGCCACTCTTTGGCTCTATCGTTGCGTTCTTTGTAATGCTGAATTGAGGTGCCATGGCTGTGATGTCGGCATTCATCTGCACATTCCGGAACTCAATGATGTTCGAAGCATAGTCAGGTGTTATCATTGCCACCGTATCAGCTGCGCTGTAAAACACAGCCTCTGGATTGGAAAGCTTCACGCTGGCACGAAGAATATCGCACTCTGACTCCATAGCTTCTTCCTTAAAACAACTACTTACACAGATCGCGGCAAGTATGAAGAGAAGTATTTTTTGCATATTGAATCTCTGTGATTAAGAGGGTTATATCTTTTTTCGCGTGCAAATTTAGCTTTTTTTTCTGCTTTAGACAAATTTATTGGCGATGTTTGTCTTTTTCTGTGTTTAAAGTTGCTATTATGCAAGTAATTGCAAAAACTTTTTGTACTTTTTCTGTTCAAATCTTTTCCTTTTCACTTAAAATATGTAATTTTGCAGCGTTGAATTACATTCTCCACGATCGACTAATTTCCAAACTTCCAAACGAATAATCTCCCTAACGACTAACCCATGATTGTAAAAACATCCAGTGCTGCACTCAACGGACTTGAAGTTTCCATAGTTACTGTAGAGGCTTTCAGTACGACTGGCTCTTATTATCACCTTACCGGACTCGGCGACACAGCCGTTAAAGAGAGTCATGACCGTATCTATGCGGCTCTTACGTCCATAGGAAAAGCTCCGAAGACAGCAGAATACACTATCAATCTCGCTCCTGCCGACCTGAAGAAAGAAGGCAGTGCGTTCGACCTTCCTGTAGCAATGGCTTTGCTCTCGCTTAACGGTCAGGTTGAGAAGGATGTCATAAAAAACTATCTCTTTTTGGGAGAGTTGAGTCTTGATGGTAGTATACAGCCAATAAAAGGAGTACTACCAATAGCCATTGAGGCACGAAAAAGGAGTTTTGCAGGCATGATTGTGCCCAAGGAAAACGAAAGGGAGGCTGCTGTTGTCAATAATCTGCCCATTTATGGAGTAAGCCACATCACGGAAGTCATTGATTTTCTCGACGGCAATCCACGCGGTCTTCAGCCGGCATTCGTTGACACTCGCAAGGAATTCTGTGAGGAGGAGATCAAGTTTGATGTGGATTTTGAGGATGTCAAAGGCCAGGAGGTCGTGAAACGTGCCATGGAAGTTGCCGCAGCGGGTGGCCATAACATGATAATGGTTGGTCCTCCGGGCAGTGGAAAGTCCATGATGGCTAAGCGATTGCCTACAATCTTGCCTCCACTTACACTCGCCGAAAGTCTTGAAACCACACAAATATATTCCATTGCCGGAATGTTGCCTGCATCAACTACCGGCGGTTCGCCGCTGATGACTCGCCGTCCGTTCCGCTCACCACATCACACAATCTCGCAAGTTGCCCTCTGTGGAGGCGGCATTGTGGCTCGTCCGGGAGAAATTTCGCTTGCTCATAACGGAATTTTGTTTGCTGACGAGTTGCCAGAATTCAATAAAAAGACGCTTGAGGTGATGCGCCAACCGCTTGAAGACCATAAGGTTTCCATCTCTCGCGCCACTTATAACATTGACTATCCTTGCAATTTCATGTTCGTTGCCGCCATGAATCCTTGTCCTTGCGGCTATTACAACGATCCAACGCACGATTGCAACTGCACTCCAGGACAGATAAAGCGCTATCTCGGAAAGATTAGTGGACCACTTCTCGACCGCATCGACCTCCAGATAGAGTGTTCGAACGTGAAGTTCAACGACCTTGCCAAGATGCAACCCGGCGAACCTTCGCGCGATATCCGTACACGTGTAGTAGCAGCTCGTGAAATACAAACAAAGCGTTTCGCCAACGACGCCGGTGTCTATTGCAACGCCCAGATGACGGAGAAGCTCATCCACAAATACGCCGAGCCGACTCCAGACGCAATGAATGTCCTAAAGACTGCAATGGAGAAGTTCAATCTCTCCGCCCGCGCCTACTCTCGCATCCTTAAAGTAGCACGCACAATAGCTGACCTCGACAACTCCGAACTTGTTGAAAAACGCCACATCCAAGAAGCCGTCCTCTACCGCAGTTTGGACAGAAGCTATTGGGGAGAATGGTAAAGGGGATTTGCAATTTACGGATTTTCAATTTTGTCTTCTGGACAAGAAGCATTATAAAATGTAGAAGCCATGAACGTATCTTTTTTATTGAAACAATACTTTCAAGGCGTTGAAGACACAACAATAGACGTCTTTGATGCCCATACACTGAACGATGTGTATCAGCAGGTTCTTGCAGCTCTCACCAATCATTTCGAGATAGAAGTGAGTGTATTGCAAGCTCTCAGCTATTGTTTTTATGAAATTCTTGATAATGTCCACATACATTCAGGCAAACCACTTGGAACGGCAATAACTCATTTTGACGCCGACAAGGATGTGCTTCGTGTCCTTGTGGCAGACGACGGCATGGGCATACGCCAATCGTTAGCGGAGAATGAAAAATTCCGTTACATCACTGAGGCCGATGCCATTCGCATGTGTATTGAGGATTCCGTAACCGATGGCAAAGGAATGGGCTTCGGACTCTATGCCACATCCCGACTTATGAAAGATGTAGGCTTGCAGTTTATAATCCACTCCGGTAATCACAAGCTGATACATAAAGATAATAGCACAGACGTTATTGAGAATGGTTATTGGCAAGGCACTATCGTGTATATGGAGATAACAACATCAAAGGAGATAAATCCCAATGATGTAGTTGACCATCGCACTAATGCAGAAGAGCAATATAACGAATCCTTCATAGAGACAGACGAATTGGAAACGCTTTGGTTAAATGGCAATTCTACCAGTGAATTCCGTTTCTGCGACATTGCCACAGACTTCGGCACGCGTGAAATGGGAGCAAGAATCCGCGAACAGCTCCGCCCAATGTTCTCAGAGGACACACGTATAGCCTTGGATTTCACAGGAGTCAATGTCGTTTCCAACTCCTTTGCAGACGAATGTATAGCCAAACTATTGCTGGACATTCCATTGAAAAAACTAAAACAATACATCACCTTCCGCGGTCTCAATCCAATGGCAGAGCGCAGCATCCTTGTGGCTTTGCAGAGACGAAACAAGGTGTTACAGTAGCACGCACAATAGCAGATCTCGACAACTCCGAACTCGTTGAAAAGCGCCACATCCAGGAAGCCGTTCTCTACCGCAGTTTGGACAGGAGCTATTGGGGAGATTATTAACATAGAGACTGCTAACAGTCTCGTAAACAAAGAAATACAAATGAAGAAGTTAACAAATTATGTACTGTTATTACTTTTGATATTTATTGTTGGGTCATGTCGCGACTATGAGCCAGAAACTCCCAAGCAGGTGTTTTATCCAGGGCAAATAGTTCCGGAAGCGGCAATAGCAACCCAAGGGGAAATGTCATTCTTCAAGGACATAGATATTCCAGACACGATATTTGCGCTGATGCAGGGCAAATCTTTCAAGGAAGATTGCACTATTCCACGCGGCGATCTACGCTATCTCTTGTGTCTGCATCGTGATATTAACGGACGTGCGTTTGTCGGTGAAATGGTAGTGAACAAGAAAATCTCATCTACTGTTCTCAATATTCTGCACCAACTGTACAAGGCAAAGTACCCTATAGAAAGGATGCGATTGGTTGACTATTGGGATGCTGATGACGAGAGGACCATGCGTGACAACAATTCGTCAAGTTTCAATTTCCGCTTCATATCCCATACAACAACCGTGTCGAAACATGGTAAGGGTGTAGCGATAGACATCAACACACTCTACAATCCTTATCATAAGATACTTGAAGATGGAACAGAACTCATTGAACCAGCGACAGGTGCCCCATACCTTGACCGCAGTAAATCATTCCCATACAAGATAGAAAAGGGCGACCTGTGCTATAAGTTGTTTACAGAAAACGGCTTTGAATGGGGAGGTGATTGGACCACACGAAAGGACTATCAGCATTTTGAATTGATAGAAGAATAAATAGGCATCTCAATGATGGCGATACTTGTCAAACAATAAAAAACTTATAAAGACTCATGTATTGTAGAAACTGTGGAGCAAAACTGAATGACGGTGATTCATTTTGCGACAAATGTGGCACTGCCGTAAGAAGGAATGTCGGCCAATCGGAACATTCACACGCGGTTGCGACACCTTCACGCAACTTTGGTGGCTATTCCCAAAGAGTGGACTCTGACGAGATGAAAGCGTATCTGGCTATGCAGAGACGATGGAGAAACCTCTTTCTATGTCTTGTGGTAATAGCCCCAATTGTGGGATTCCTCATCTATGCGCTTTGTTCGAGCGACATAACCATTGCAGAGGCATTCACGTACGGCCCTATAGTTTCCTTGATAATGTTCTGTTTTGGAATATATCCTACCATTAAGCAGAAGTTGCAGAAGCCGTATATCGGAACTGTGATAGAAAAGCGTGACAAGCTGATATTATATGATGAGGATGATGCTCCCGATAGAACTAAATATTACATTGTAACCCGTGACACAAACGGCAAGAAGCATACACATAAGAGTACTGGGTATGAAGGAATATATCGCTATCTGAAGATTGGTGACGAGATACGCTTCCTACCGCAGTTCCCCGCACCTTTCGAGAAGAAGAAAGAACCTAACGACACACATACCTGCTGCGTTTTCTGCCAAAGCACAGTGAGCCTTGATGCCGACACCTGCCCACGCTGCAAGGCACCTATATTAAAGTAACTCTCAACATTTTCGTTCAAAATCAATGAAACGCACTTACTCATCTATACTTCTGACTTTCTTGCTATGCTTCACCATGCAGAGTGCCTACTCGCAGAGCACATGGAGCAGGTTGAAGCGCAAGGCAGAGAGCGCATGGAACTCTGACACGAGAAAGGAACTGTGGAATAAGACAAAGGAAACCGTGTCCACCATAACAGAATCCGACATGGTGAAGGCTTACGAATACACTGTGCCTATTACCAAGCGCAGTTTCTATAATCTTGTGCCCGACAAATACCTTATACCATACAGCGACCAACAGTATCAGTCGTACATCAAGAGTACTCGCGCCTGCACAAACGCGCAGCAGACAGCTCAGGTGGATCGTGTGGCAAAACGACTGATAAGGGCTACTGAAAAGATAATGCGCGACAACGGCATGAGTGATGAACTGAAATCTTTCAATTGGACTGTCAAAGTTGTGCAAAGCAATGATGTGAACGCTTTCTGCATGCCTGGCGGTAAGATTGTGGTTTACACCGGCATACTTCCAACAGCAAAGGACGACGCATCGCTTGCTTGTGTTATCGGGCACGAGATAGCCCATGCCATAGCAAAGCACAGCTCAGAGCAGTTGACAAAGAACCTGATGACTACCGTTGGAGTGGCTGCCTTGTATGCCATCCTGACAAACGACGACATGAGCAACTCGCAAAAAAGCATGGCTGCAATACTTGCTGCATCGGGAGTGACCCTTGCCAACCTCAAGTTCTCGCGACTTAACGAAACGGAAGCCGACCGCCTCGGACTTATCATCGCTGCCATGGCAGGCTATGATCCCGAGGCTGCCATAGGCTTCTGGCAGCGCATGGGGGCACAAAGCTCATCATCGACTTCTCGCGACTGGTTTTCAACCCACCCGTCCAACACGAATCGCATAAACAACATCAAGCAGTTCATGCCGGAAGCCAAAGGCTATTACAAGAAATAACACATCCATGACTGAGCGTCCTTTTCATTGATACTATTTTGTCAGTTTAGGCAGCTTTTTCCGTAACTCTATGAGTTGCTGATAAAAACTTCGGCACTTTTGCCCAAAAACTCATAGCCTTTTGACCCAAAACCCCCACGTTTTTGACCCAAAAACGTGGTAGTTTTTTTGCACTTTCCTAACCTTCTCGTTTTCAATACATTACAAAAACATCTCTATTGCCTATAAATTTGCACGAGGATACTGACACTATTTTGTCAAATCTGGTGGGTCATTGACTCTCAAACTTGTTACATTTTGCTTACAAATAGCCCAATATTGATTTTTTTATGAAATTTTCTTGCAAAAAGTTTGCGTAAAATCAAAGATTTTTTTAATTTTGCCCACACTAATACACAGATAAGCACGGAAATTCCAAAGAAACTAACCAAATTCCTAAGGAAACACGCGCTAATACAAACCAGCTAACACATTAATAATATATAGCTTATGGCAAATATAAAAGGAAGAATATCCCAGATTGTCGGTCCTGTTATTGACGTGTACTTCGACACAGAAGGCAAGGACGCGCAGGAGGTACTTCCTAAAATTCACGAAGCTCTTAAGGTAAAGCGTTCCAACGGCACTGACCTGGTCGTTGAAGTTCAGCAGCACATTGGTGAAGACACTGTACGCTGCGTGGCTATGGACAATACTGACGGTCTGCAGCGCGGACTCGAGGTAGAGGCTATGGGTGCGCCTATCAGTATGCCTTCTGGTGATCAGATCAAGGGTCGTATGCTCAACGTTATCGGTCAGCCTATCGACGGTATGAAGGAACTTGGCATGCAGAACTCTTATCCTATCCACCGCGAACCACCTACATACGAAGAGCTTTCTACTTCAAAGGAAATGCTCGCTACTGGTATCAAGGTCATCGACCTTCTTGAGCCTTACCTCAAGGGTGGTAAGATTGGACTTTTCGGTGGTGCCGGTGTAGGTAAGACTGTGCTCATCATGGAGCTTATCAACAACATCGCAAAGGGACACAACGGCTTCTCTGTGTTTGCAGGTGTTGGTGAGCGTACTCGTGAGGGTAATGACCTTATCCGCGAAATGATCGAGTCTGGCGTTATCAAGTACGGCGACAAGTTCAAGGAAGCTATGGAAGAAGGCAAGTGGGACCTCTCACTCGTTGATCCTGAAGAACTTAAGAAGTCGCAGGCTACACTTGTTTACGGTCAGATGAACGAGCCACCGGGTGCACGTGCTTCCGTTGCATTGTCAGGTTTGACAGTTGCTGAGGAGTTCCGTGATCAGGGCGGTGACATCCTTTTCTTCATTGACAACATCTTCCGTTTCACTCAGGCAGGTTCTGAGGTATCGGCTCTTCTCGGTCGTATGCCTTCAGCCGTAGGTTATCAGCCAACACTTGCTTCTGAAATGGGTACTATGCAGGAGCGACTCACTTCAACAAAGACAGGTTCCATCACTTCCGTACAGGCTGTTTACGTGCCTGCCGACGACTTGACAGACCCTGCTCCTGCTACTACATTTACTCACCTTGACGCTACTACAGAGCTTTCTCGTGGTATCGCTTCTCTCGGTATCTACCCTGCCGTTGACCCACTCGGTTCTACATCCCGTATCCTTGACCCACTCGTTGTAGGCAAGGCTCACTACGAATGTGCTCAGCGCGTGAAGCAGATCCTCCAGAAGTACAAGGAACTTCAGGACATCATCGCCATCCTCGGTATGGACGAACTCTCTGATGAGGACAAGCTCACCGTGAACCGCGCTCGTCGTGTACAGCGCTTCCTCTCTCAGCCATTTACTGTTGCAGAGCAGTTTACCGGTGTGAAGGGTGAGATGGTTAGCATCGAAGACACTATCAAGGGCTTCAACATGATCCTTGACGGTGAACTCGACGACCTCCCAGAGCAGGCATTCCTTAACGTAGGTACTATTGAGCAGGCTATCGAGAAGGGTAAGAAGCTCATGGCACAGGCACAGGGATAAATCTATTGACAATAGGACAATTGGTCAAAGAATGTAAATTGTAAATTAGATTTATGCTAACACTGAAAATCATATCTCCTAAAGGCACATCTTTTGATGGCGAAGTGGAACTCGTAAAGGTGCCTGGCACTGCCGGTCTCTTCGAGATTCTCGAGAACCACGCTCCTATCATCTCCTCTTTGGAAAAAGGTGTGGTGGAATACACCGTGCCTGGACAGGGAGTTCAGACTGTGAATATCGGCGGCGGATTTGTGGAACTTCATGACAATATTGTCAGCCTTTGCATCGAAATAGAATGAACGAAATAAACTCTCGGGCAAAGAAGTACACCAGCCAGAGTGCATTGGTTTTCATTCCGCTAACGATAGCAGGAATCATATTCCAGCAGATAGCTCCACAGCCGTCATTGATAAACGCACTACTGGTGATGGTGATCTACTCCTTCTTCCTGGAGATAGCAGATGCCTTTGCATGGCGCAAGATAGCAACTGACAAGCCGGACTTCCTGCCTCAGTTCTTCCTCGCCTTCCAAGCCGTAAGGATGTTCGCGTCGATAGCCTTGATTGTAATAATCTATGCTATCGTGGACGAAAAAAGTTTCTGGACATATCTCGCGGTATTCGCCGTCTATTATCTCGCACTGCTTGGACATCACACTCTGTTCTTCGCAAACAATAAGTAACTGATGAAAAATATTAAAAACATATTCTTCCTACTGATACTCGCTCTCCTGCCGTTGCAGACTTTTGCAAACGGTGCTGAAGGCGAGCAGAAAGAGGAAGGTATAGACATACCAGAAATCGTGCTCGAGCACTTGTCAGACTCGTATGAATGGCACATCGCCACATACGAAGGCAAGCACCTGAGCATTCCGCTTCCTATCATCCTGAGAAGTTCGGAAACCGGAGAGTGGACTTTCTGCACGGAACATGCCATCGAGGAAGGTTCCGTTAACAGTGGTCGCTACTTCTTCGATGAAGAGCATCACGGCAAGATCTATGAGAAGCTGTCCAATGGAGAATCAGTTCGTCCTCTCGACCTCAGCCTTACGAAGTCTGTTGTCCAGATATGGATCGTTGTAATCGTTCTCCTTACAGTCTTCCTCAGTTGCGCAAAATGGTACAAGAAGCACGACGAGAAGAGCGACGCTCCTAAGGGATTTGTCGGTTGTATCGAGATGTTGGTAATGTACATCTATGAAAGCGTTATCATAGCTTGTGTTGGAGAAAAGCATGCAAAGAAGTTTGCTCCTTATCTTCTCACAGTGTTCTTCTTCATATTGGTGACTAACCTCCTCGGACTTCTCCCTGTATTCCCTGGTGGAGCCAATGTGACAGGTAACATCAACGTGACATTATTCCTTGCCATCTGCACAATGTTGCTCGTCAACATCTTCGGCAACAAAGAGTATTGGAAGGAAATCTTCTGGCCAGAGGTGCCACTCTTCCTGAAGGCTTACCCTGCACCACTCATCCCAGTGATTGAGGTTGTAGGTATCTTCACAAAGCCTTTCGCACTCATGGTCCGTCTCTTTGCCAACATGATGGCAGGACACGCTATCATCCTTTCATTCACTTGCGTGATCTTCCTCGGTTGGACACTCGGCACAGGCATGGGTCTCGGACTCAACATCTTCAGTGGCGTCATGCTTCTGTTCATGAACTGCGTGGAGCTTCTTGTAGCCTTCGTTCAGGCTTACGTGTTCACGCTCCTCTCAGCAGTGTTCATTGGTCTTGCTCACCCAGAGCATCATCATGAGTAATCCTCTGAAATTCAGAAAAATCATTTCAAGAAAAATAAATAAGAAAATAATAACTATCGCTTCTGCCTTTTATTAAGGAGAGGCTTAAAACCTTAAAAAACTATGTTAACTTCTATTCTTTTGGACGGACTCGCAGCTATGGGTTGTGGTCTCGGCGCAGGTATTGCAACAATTGGTGCAGGTCTTGGTATTGGTAAGATTGGCGGTCAGGCTATGGACGCTATCGCTCGTCAGCCAGAAGCAGCAGGCAAGATTCAGACCAACATGATTCTTACTTCAGCATTCGTTGAAGGTGTTGCTCTCTTCGCTGTTGTAGCTTGTGCATTCCTTATCAAATAAAAGAGTTTTGCGTTCGTTTTGAATTTGCATCGCATTGATGCATGTATCAAGACTCCAAACGAAATATTATGGAAAATTTGCCATCAATCTTAACGCCCGACTTAGGTCTCCTCTTTTGGATGCTTATCGCGTTCTTGGTGGTCTTCGGCATACTTGCCAAGTTCGGTTTCCCTGCCATCATCAATATGGTTGAGGAACGAAAGAAGTATATCGACGACAGCCTGAAGAAAGCGCATGAAGCTACCGATAGACTTGAGAACATCAAGCAGGAGAGCGAAGCCATACTGCAAGAGGCTCGTGAGAAGCAGGCTGCCATCATCAAGGAGGCTACTGCCACTCGTGAAGCCATTGTAGGACAGGCGCAGGAGAAGGCCCGTCAAGAAAGCAATCGCATACTTGAGGAAGCTAAGGCTGAGATAGAAAGCCAGAAGCAGCAGGCTATCAGCGAGATCCGCAAGCAGGTAGCACAGCTCTCAGTAGAGATTGCAGAGAAGGTTGTTCGCCAGAAGCTTTCTGACGACAAGGCTCAGATGGACCTTATCAATAAGATGTTGGATGAGGTGAAATAGGTTTCGATACCTAAAACTGAAAACACAAAACCCAGAACCAAATGGATATAGGTGTAATATCTGTAAGATATGCAAGAGCACTACTCAAGAGTGCTACGCAGCAGAAGGTGCAGGAAGCTGTATATAACGATATGCAGCAGCTTGCGGACACGTATGTGAAACTTCCAAAGCTGCGTCACACACTCGACAATCCTATGCTCACCGTTGAGCAGAAGGAGAAACTGCTGCTTGCTGCCTTGGGAGAAGGGGCTGCCGAGCTTTCACAGAAGTTCGTGAAGCTTGTTCTCAAGGAAGGCAGAGAGTCCATCATGCAGTTCATGGCAAACTCTTACATCACACTTTACAGACAACAGCAGAACCTCATTCGCGGACGCCTCATCACTGCCGCTGCGGTAACTCCAGAAACGGAAGCTAAGCTGCGTGGCATGGTGGAGAACAGGACAAACGGCAAAGTGGAGTTCAAGTCGGAAGTGAACCCAGAGATCATCGGCGGTTTCATTCTCGAATACGACACTTACCGTATGGATGCCAGTGTGAAAAGTCAGTTGAGAAACATTCTCAATGCTCTTAGTTAAAAGCCCCACCCCCTACCCCTCCCCCTGATGGGAGGGGAGTAATTAGAAAAAGCAATAATTACTCTTGTAGGGAAAGGCGGCTTAAGGAATATTATTAGTAAAAACCACATTGTGATATAGCATAACCCCCAACAAATCATATCACTCCCCTCCCATAAGGGGGAGGGGTCGGGGGTGGGGCTTTTATGTCAGACAAAATAAAACCAAGTGAAGTCTCTGAGGTTCTTCTCCAGCAGCTCAACGGCATTGAGGGTGGACAGGACTTTGATGAGGTAGGTACAGTGCTTACTGTCAGCGATGGTGTGGCTCGTATCTACGGACTCCGCAATGCAGAGGCTAACGAACTTCTTGAGTTTGAGAATGGCACGATGGCGATTGTGATGAACCTTGAGGAAGACAACGTTGGTTGCGTCCTTCTCGGTCCTACAAGCGGCATCAAGGAGGGTCAGGTTGTTAAGCGTACAAAGCGTATCGCTTCCATCCGCGTGAACGACAACATGCTCGGTCGCGTTATCAACCCTATCGGTCAGGCCATTGACGGTCTCGGCGACATCGACCTCACAAACTCATTCGAAATGCCACTCGACCGCAAGGCTCCTGGTGTGATTTATCGTCAGCCGGTAAAGGAACCTCTGCAGACTGGTCTTAAGGCTGTCGATTCAATGATTCCTATCGGACGTGGTCAGCGTGAGCTTATCATCGGTGACCGTCAGACAGGTAAGACAGCTATCGCCATCGATACCATCATCAACCAGAAGAGCTTCTATGATGCAGGCGAACCTGTTTACTGTATCTATGTTGCCATCGGTCAGAAGGCATCTACAGTAGCTGCTCTCGTTCAGAACCTGAAGGAGCACGGCGCACTTCCTTATACTATCATCGTTGCTGCTACAGCTGCTGATCCTGCTGCCATGCAGTATTATGCACCTTTCGCTGGTGCTGCCATCGGTGAGTATTTCCGCGACCGTGGTTTCTCTGCTCTCGTAGTTTACGATGACCTTTCAAAGCAGGCTGTTGCTTATCGTGAGGTATCTTTGATTCTTCGTCGTCCTTCTGGTCGTGAAGCTTATCCAGGCGACGTATTCTACCTCCACTCTCGTCTTCTCGAGCGTGCTGCAAAGATCAATGCTCAGCAGGAAGTGGCAGAGAAGATGAACGACCTCCCAGAATGTCTCAAGGGACATGTAAAGGGTGGCGGTTCGCTCACAGCTCTCCCAATCATCGAGACTCAGGCAGGCGACGTTTCTGCTTACATCCCTACAAACGTAATCTCTATCACTGACGGTCAGATCTTCCTTGAGTCAGACCTCTTCAACCAGGGCTTCCGTCCAGCCATCAACGTAGGTATCTCAGTATCTCGTGTAGGTGGTTCTGCACAGATCAAGTCTATGAAGAAGGTTGCTGGTACTCTGAAGATTGACCAGGCACAGTATCGCGAGCTTGAGTCTTTCGCTAAGTTCTCAAGTGATATGGATGCCGTTACAGCCATGACTCTCGACCGTGGTCGTAAGAACAACCAGCTCCTCATTCAGTCACAGTATTCTCCAATGCCTGTAGGCGAGCAGATTGCCATTCTCTACTGCGGTGTTCACGGCTTGATGGCTAAGGTGCCAATCGATAAGGTTCGTGAATGTCAAGACTCTTTCCTTGAGACTATGCGCACATCTCACGCTGAGGTTATCGCTACACTCGGCAGCGGTAAGATTAGCGACGCAGAAACAAAGGTTATCGAGGAAGTGATGGCTAATGTAGCAGGACAGTATTAAAAGGGGGGCTTCATATGGCTTCATTAAAAGAAATAAAAACTCGAATAGGTTCTGTCAACAACACTCGCAAGATAACGAGTGCCATGAAGATGGTTGCCTCATCAAAACTGCACCATGCGCAGCGAATGATTGAGAATATGTACCCATACGCCAACTTGCTTAAGGGTATGCTCAAGACATTCCTCCAGGCAGAAGTTGATGTGGAGAGCGACCTTGTTCATGAGCGTCAGGAGATCAAGCGCATTGCCATCATCGCATTCTCAAGCAATTCGAGCATGTGTGGCGGTTACAACAACAATGTAATCAAGCTCACTATGCAGGTTGCAGAGGAATATGCACATCTTGGCAAGGAGAACATTCTGATCTATCCTGTTGGCAGAAAGATTGCGGAGAAGGTCACAAAGTTAGGCTACAAGCCAGCAGGCAATTTCGTTCAGCTTGCCGACAAGCCTAACGCACAGCAGTGTGCCGAGATAGCACGCGAGGTGGCTGACATGTACCGCAACCACGAGATAGACCGCGTGGAACTCATCTTCCACCACTTCAAGAGTGCTGGTTCGCAGATTCTTACACGCGACACACTCCTCCCTATCGACCTCAAGAAGGAACTCAACAAGAACATCTATCGCGACCTTACTTCCACTGTTACCACGAAGGATGCCCAGGATTATCTGCGCGAGAATGGTGGTGGCGAGGAGAAGCACGAGAAGGTAAAGGCATTTGAGGTGAACGACTATTACCTCATCGAGCCTGACCGCGAAACCATTTTGAGCACCCTCATTCCGAAGGTTATCAATCTTCAGGTTTATGTTGCCCTTCTTGACAGCAACGCTTCCGAGCACGCTGCCAGAATGGTGGCTATGCAGACGGCTACAGATAACGCAGACGAACTGCTCCGCCAGCTCAACCTGCAGTACAACAAGTCTCGTCAGCAAGCTATCACTAGCGAACTTCTTGACATCGTCGGCGGTTCTATCAACAACTAAACGTCGGGCGGTTCTATCAACAACTAAACATCATTCGCACAATAATAAAAAGCGGCAGGGAACAACATCATGTTCCCTACCGCTTTTTTGTTTACAACTCTACACCACTCCGTATTTGTCACAGTTTCTTTTCCAGATTCTTCAATTCACCTTTATTATCTTGGTTCACAGTGCTTACTCAATTATTAATCCTGACCACAGCACTTCTTGTATTTCTTACCACTACCGCACGGGCATGGATCGTTACGTCCTATTTTCCGACCAGCAATGTATGGCGTTGGTGAAAATATATCCGCGTAGTCAGACATCATATTGATGACATTATACGAGTCTTGGCTTTTGTTGAACACTTCTTTAGATACATTTCCTTTCAGTATAAATTTGGGAATTCCATTGAGGGGAATTTCCACAAAAAAAACATAAAAAGGGTGGTTATAACAATTGTTCTGTAAAAAAATAACCCTAAGTCGCAGTAAGCAAAAGAGAATTTTCATGGATAAATGATAATTTTTCAAGCTACCAGGTTAATTTCATTGGATTTCCGACTATAAATCTTGTGTATGTCAACTTGATTTAGTAATTTTGCATCCAAATGTTACAGTCATAAAATTTACGGCCATAAAATTCTATGAAGAAATTCTACGATAGAACACGCGAAATGACCCAGATGAAGGAGTTGCAGCGTCAGGCTTACAGCGACTACTCACGATTTGTTGTACTCACAGGCAGAAGGCGTGTGGGCAAGACAAGTCTTGTCTATAAGCTGATGAGCGAGACGAAAGAAGAAGCTCCTGGTCTGTATTTCTTTGTTGGCAGAAAGACAGAAACCGTACTGGTCAGAACCTTTGTACAGGAGGTGCGCGAAAAGCTTGGCGAGTTTGTTCCAGATGGAATGACCTCGTTCCGTGAACTCTTCCAGATGATACTGGAGATTGGCAAGCGCAAGAAGTTCACACTCTTCATTGACGAGTTCCAAGAGTTTGACAACATAAATCCAGGTATCTTCAGCGACATGCAAGAACTATGGGACGAATACAAGAAACAGACAAACGTCTGTCTGATTGTTTCCGGCTCTATCTTCCGCATGATGGAAAAGATCTTCAAGGATGAAGAGCAGCCACTCTTCGGTAGGGATGACTGCACAATCAAACTGAAGCCATTCAGTACAGAAACTATAAAAGAGATTCTTGGCGATCACAAGCCAGATTACAACTCAGAAGACTTGCTGGCACTTTGGACAATTACAGGTGGTGTTGCTCGTTACATTGAGCTCCTGATGAATAACGGCTGTACTAACGTAAAGAAGATGATTCATTACGTTTGTTCAAGCGGTGACAGTTACTTTGTAGATGAAGGTAAGAAAATCCTTATTCAGGAGTTCGGCAAACAGTACGGTACGTATTTCAGCATCCTCGACCAGATAGCTCACGGCGATGTTACGCAGAGCGAGATTGAGGGTGCTCTTGGAATGAAGAGCCTTGGGGGGCAGATGAAGATTCTTGAAGAGAAATACGGTATCATCAAGAAAAAGCGTCCAATCGGTGCCAAGGAAGGCAGCCAGACAGTACGCTATGAGATACAAGACAACTTCTTCCGCTTCTGGTTTCGCTACATACACAGATATTCTGCACTCATAGAACTGCAAAACATGCCTGCATTGGAGAATATCATAACCAACGATTACACAACATTCTCAGGCATTGCCCTTGAACGATGGTTCCGTCAAAAGATGATGGAAAGCTGTCGATACAAGCAGATAGGCGGTTGGTGGCAACCAAATGGTGTAAACTCCAAGGGCAACAGCGATGACTTTGAGATTGACATCGTAGCCGAAACGATTGAAGGAAATATTGAAGCATACGAAGTGAAGCGGAATCCGCAGAAGTACTCCCCTGCCCGACTAGACGAGAAAGTAACAGAGATGAAGCGACGCTTGTTTAGAGGAAAGGAAGTCTCTAAAAGACGACTCTCAATGGAGGATATGTAAGATTCATCATAATCTCTAGCAAAACTATAAAATCAAAACCGTTATTGCAACAAAATGACAGACTTTAACATCTTACATTTAGAACAATTTCTATAATCGCCTGCAAAGGTAAGAGTTTCGCAAGCTCCGATCGCGAAGGACAAAGGCTAAAGGCCTTCTCCCGAAAAAACGTAGGGCGAGGATTTTCGAGCCGTTTTGCCTTTATATGGCATTATGGTGGCTCAGAAATCCTCGCCCTACATGTATTATTAGGTACATGAATAAGTAACTGGTAAATTAATTATATAATCGCAAATGACATTAGAATCTCACGTATGTCTCGAGCCAGAGCTGGCTGTAGTTGCTCTTTGCGAGAGTCTTGTCGTGAACATAGTTGTACTGGAGCTGGAACATGAGGTTCTTGTGCAACTGGATATTAGGACAGATGCTGTAGATGGTCTTTGCGGTTTCAGAAGTTGCATTGTCGCGATAGACATCATACTTGAAGTATGTCTTGAGCCATGGTGTCATTGGAACGCCGACTGTTGCGTACCAAGCGTCTGCACGACCGTTGCTTGCGTTTGGTTTGAGCGCTCCTGCAACCTTCTCGAAAGTCATTGAGTTTGCTACGTCAGCAGCTGTGTAATAGTCAGAAATCTTATGACCTGTAGAGTGAGCATATTCGGCGCGAGCTGTCCAACCGGCATTGTCATACTTGGCAGAAACCATGTAGCGGTTGCGGTCAACAGTGATGCCGTTGTATGTGGCATTGCCTGTCCAACCGAAGAAACCTACAGTAAGTCCCTTCACTGGCTGAAGCTGAAGTGTACCGATAACGTCTTTCTGCGAGTTGGCGTCGGCTGTGTTGATGCCCTGTCCGTTGGCAACCATAAGCTGGTAATGAACGAGGCGATGACCATCCTTCATAGGGAAGAGGTCGCCCTGAACCTGAATGCCTTGGTCACGACCGCCGTTGCTTGAGCTCTCAGAGCCGATGTAGTCGCTATGGCCAGTGAGCTTCTTTGTGAGCTGAGAGTAGTCGCCATCTCCAACGTCCCATGGGTTCATTGGGTTCTCAAAACCAAAGGCACGCTTGTACTGACCGATCTTCACCTTGAACTCCTTGTACTTTCCCCACTCAACGAAGAAGTCCTTCATGTGGAAAGAAGCATTGTTCACCTGAACCTGAATACGATAAGTGAAGTCATTCAGAATCTTGCCGTCAACGTATGCACGGACAAGACGCTGAGAGAAGCCTGCGCCACTGTCCTTGCCGTCCTGACTGCTGTATTCATACTTGCCAATGAAATAACCGCCAAACTTTGGAGCTGAGATATAGTCGGTAACTGTGCGACCATACTCTACATCGCCGTCAGCAGCGGCAGGCATAGCCTTCTCGATGGCATTGTTGAGTTGTTCTGTGATGAAGCCTGCCTCAAGATGTTCGTCAGAAGCAAAGTCCTCGGTGCCTTCCTCAACCTTGTCTGAAAGGGCTGAAGAAGTGTTTTCGCCATCAGCCCACATTGGTGCTACGGCAAGCGCAAAGAGCGCAGATAAAAGTATCTTTTTCATATTTTTTTGTTAATTTCAGGCTGCAAAGGTATAGCTTTTTTTGCAGAAAACAACTATTGTTGGTAGATTATTTGAGAAATGATTGTCGCAACCATTTCTTTGTGCCTACTTCATCTCCATCACAAGCTTGCCACCGTTCATAATGTCGCTGTGCTTAATGGTGCGATGTGGATATGGTTTTCCATTGAGAGTGATGCGACTTATTCGCGTGCGCTTTGGCGAGAATCCCTTGGCTGAAATAGTGAACTTCTTGCCATTGACGAGCGTCATCGTGCAGCTCTCCACCATTGGAGCATGGAGGATATATTCATCGGTGCCGGCATTAGGATAGAGACCTATCGTATGGAATACAAGCCACGAACTCATTGCGCCCGAATCATCGTTGCCAGGAAGTCCGTTTGGCGAATCGTTGTAACATTCATTGATAATCCTGTGGACGGTTTCGCTTGTCTTGTCCGGCTTTCCTGCCCAATGATAAAGGCAAGGAGAGAGGAACGAAGGTTCGTTGCCCACATTATAATATTTCTTATTGAAGAACGTGTCAAGGCGCTTCTCAAAGTTTTCCTTTCCACCACAAGCCTCAACAAGCAGCGGGATGTCGTGAGTCATGCTCATAGAATACTCCCATGAAGTAGCCTCATAGAAGAAAGTTCCCCACCATTTGTTGTTCCAGGGAGCCTCGTTTGTGTTCGGAGTATAACGGAAAGTCATTCCCATTGAAGGATCACCGTAAGGAGCGTCATCTATCCATTTGCCATCTGCTGTGCGAGGCATGATGAAACCTTTTACACCATCGTGCTCATAATCAGAACGCCAAAGGTTCTGCCAGTTGTGGGCTTTCTTGAAATATTTATCAGCAATGATATTCAGCGGCTCAGTAAACTTCGCCCTACAGCCTTGCCTGTACAGCCCATCAGCGACAACAGCTATGCAATAGTCGCAGAGAGAATATTCCACAGTGCGATTGCCACCTCTATCAATGCCGTATGGAACAAAGCCAAGAGCGTTGTATTCTTTCAATCCACCGCGACCTTCCGCTTCATCGTCTGCTGGTGCCACCTCAGCATCTTTCAGCATAGCACGAAGACCTTTCTCGTAGTCGATGCCCTTCAGATTCTTCACGAAAGCGTCGGCTATCACCACTTCGCCATTGGAACCTCCCTGCGTTCTGCCGTTGCTGTTTCCGCTACGAGCATCAGGCATGTAGCCATCGTGCTCGTAAATGTCTATGAGAGAGCGGACAATATCAACCTCCTTCTGCTGATCGATGAGAGTGATGAGCGGAAGAGATGTACGGTAAGTGTCCCAAAGAGCGTAGAAATCATCGTAGTAAGGCTCGTCGCAAGTCCACTTAGGATTCTCGCCAGTGCGGTCAACTGGCTCTATCATCGTGTGATAGATTCCAGTGTAGAACATTCGCTTCTGGGCATCCGTAGCAGAGTCGCTGATAGTCATTCTCTCAAACAACGATTGCCATTTCGCCTTTAGCGAAGCGAGAGTGCCATCAAAGTCAAAACCATTGATAGCCAACGCATTCTGCTTTGCTTTTTCGATGCTCACAAATGATATTCCAACCTTCATCAAAACCTGCTCTGGATTGTTTGCAAAGCGTAGAACGCAACCTGTCTTTGTCTGGTTTTGTGTTAAATCATCATTTATAATTAATAATTTATCATTATCAAACTCACCCCATTTCTTTGCCAAGAGGAAATCTTCCGAGGTCTCGCAATAGAAGAACACAGTATATTGCCCGCCATTGTTCCAACCGCCACTGATACTCGTGAAACCGCCAACAGCATTGTTCGCTATCTGCATCATCGACGATCCCTCAAACTGTTGCGCCTCTCGAGCCTTTGGAACAGGATTCTCGCCAAGGAAGAAGCCAGCATCAACAACCATGCAATGCTCTCCCCACTTAGGATAATTGCAGCGATATATGGAAGCACGCTCGGAGGTTGTCACTTCTGTTGTTATGCCACTCTTTGAGAACTTCGTAGCATAATAGCCGAGTGTGCATTTCTCCCACATTCGGTAGTCAACCCAAAAGGCATTGTCGCCTGTAGTCTCACCATCCACGATGTGCTGCGAAGGGGAGTTGTAAGGCATGACAAGCACATTGCCATACTTCGGCCCGCCACCAGTTCCACTGACATGCGTCTGCGAAAAACCGTTCACCTGCGTAGGCATCGGTAGCCAACCGCTATTGGGAGCAACCGTACAATCAGGCGAAGGCTTGACCATACCGAATGGGCACGACGGACCTATCACTACCCTACCCACTCCTTCCGAACCGATCATCGGATCGACATAGCGGGTAAGATCGTTGCTTGCAGCTGCCTGTGTAATGATAAATGATAAATGACAAATGATAAATATGAGAAGGTATCTGTTGCGCATAGAATATTTATGAGTGTTTTTTCAAGGTGCAAATTTACAATATTTGCCTGAAACGACAAAAGAAACGCCCAATTTTCACAGAAAACATCATTGTTTTCAATCCATAACTCATAGAGTTTCAAAAAAGTTCGTATACAAACTCGAGTGAAGTTTGTATACAAAACCGAAGTGAGTTTGTATACAGACTTTTTTGAAACCTCTGAAGTTATTGTTGCTAAAGCATGAGCTTTATTTGCAAAAATCATCACTTTATTACCAAAAATGTTTGATATATTATAAATAATGTATAATTTTGCAGCTGATATTCGCACTATCAATTCCCTAAAATATAACCTTATGAAAAATATAACCTTATTTCTATCCTTCTTTCTGATGCCATTGATAGCAACGGCTCAGAATGTTTTTTCTCCTTCACAGTATGGCGCGAAAGGCGACGGAAAGTCTGACGACACTCGTGCCGTTCAGCAGTGTATCTACGAATGTGCCGGCAAGGGCGGTGGCATCGTGGAATTTGCTGCGAACAAGACTTACCTCTGTGGTCCTTTGCAACTGAAAGGCAACATCAACTACAAGTTCAATAAAGGCAGCAAACTCCTTGCTGACCCTAACGAAGCTACTTACACAATGTCTGCTTTCGGCGACAACCGTGGCGAAGGCATGCTTTGGCTTTGGGCTAACGGCGAAGAGAACATTACCATCAGTGGTGAAGGCTCTATCGACGGAAATGGAATTGCCTTCATGGGACCGGAACTCGAGGACAGCTATGTGCTTAAGGAACTCAAGGATCCAAAGTTTGACCCACGTCCACACCTTCTCACACTCTTCGGTTGTCGTAACACGGAAATCACTGGCGTTACAATACAGAACGGTGCTTACTGGACAGTGCATCTCGTAGGTTGCGATGGTGCAAGAATCCATGACATGAACCTCCTCAACCAACTCAAGATTCGCAACGGCGACGGCATTGACCTCGACCACACTCGCAATGTTGAGATATGGAATTGTCACATCGAAAGCGGCGACGACTGCATCTGCTTGAAGAACCGTCGTGAGTATAGTCCTGGCTACATGCAGGCGTTCACTTACCTTAATCCAAAGGGCATCACAATGCTCTCTCAGCAGTGTCGCGACATCCACGTTAGAAACTGCGTGATGACTGGTCGCTCTTGCACTATCAAGATTGGTAGCGAGAACATGGACAGCATCTGCAATGTCACTTTCGAGGATTGCAAGATCACTGCGAGCAACCGTGGTCTTGGCATACAGAACCGTGACGAAGGAACTGTTACCAACGTGACTTTCAAGAACATAGACGTAGAATGCCGTTTGTTCAGCGACGTATGGTGGGGCAAGGCAGAACCTATCTATGTTACAAGCTATCCTCGCGCAGTAGGCAACCACAAGGATGCAGGATGGCGCTTCCCTAAGGGTGCTACAGAAGGCAAGTGCGGAGAGGTTTCGTACATCACTTTCAAGAACATCAGCGGACTCAGCGAGAACGGTTCTTTCATCGGTGCCGACACAGAAGGAAAGGTGCATCACATCTTCTTCGACAATGTTGACATCAAGAAGCAGAACGTCACGAAATATCCAAAGGGAGTTTACGACCGTCGCCCTTGTCTCGGCGAAGGTTTCATCAATGGCAAACCTACTGGCGTACAACTTAATAACGCAACGGAAGGTGTTCATTTCATCAATTATCCTAAGGCTAAGGGCACTTTCGAGGCTGGCAAGGGAACATTCCTTCTCAACGGAAATCCTTTCATCGTGAAAGCTGCTGAAATACACTACCCACGCATTCCTCGCGACTATTGGGAACATCGCATTAAGATGTGCAAGGCGTTGGGTATGAACACTATATGCATCTACATCTTCTGGAATATCCACGAGCAGAAGGAAGGGCAGTTTGATTGGACAGGCAACAACGACGTTGCTGAGTTCTGCCGCTTGGCACAGAAGAACGGAATGTATGTCATAGTTCGCCCTGGTCCTTACGTTTGTGCGGAATGGGAAATGGGTGGTCTGCCTTGGTGGCTTCTCAAGAAGAAGGATATCAAGCTTCGTGAGCGCGACCCTTACTTCCTTGAGCGCGTTAAGATATTCGAGAAGGAAGTTGGCAAGCAGCTTGCTCCTCTCACAATACAGAACGGCGGACCTATCATCATGGTTCAGGTGGAGAACGAGTACGGTTCTTACGGCGTTGACAAGCCTTACGTCAGCGAGATTCGCGACTGCCTTCGTGAGGTTGGTTTCGGAAGAACAGCCTTGTTCCAGTGCGACTGGTCAAGCAATTTCCTCAACAATGGTCTCGACGACCTTGTATGGACAATGAACTTCGGCACTGGTGCCAACATCGACCGCGAGTTCCGCAAGCTTAAGGAAGTGCGTCCTGATGCTCCTCTGATGTGTTCTGAGTTCTGGAGCGGATGGTTCGACAAGTGGGGTGCAAAGCATGAAACGCGCTCTTCGAAGGATATGGTTGGCGGCATAAAGGACATGCTCGACCGCAACATCTCGTTCTCTCTCTACATGACTCACGGCGGCACGTCTTTTGGTCATTGGGCAGGCGCTAACTCTCCAGGCTTTGCTCCTGACGTCACTTCTTACGACTACGACGCTCCTATCAACGAATACGGACAGACAACTCCTAAGTATGACGAGCTTCGCAGTCTTCTCCAGAACTATACCGACAAACCTCTGCCAGCAGCTCCGAAAGCACTTCCTGTGACTACTGTTCCGAAGTTCTCTTTCACGGAATATGCTCCAATCTTCCAGAATCTCCCTCAGCCTATTGAGACAGACGAGATTAAGACAATGGAAGAGTTCGACCAAGGTTGGGGTTCCATCCTTTACAGCACAACATTGCCTGAGATTCAGAAGCCTGCCAAGCTTCACATCGCTAATGGTCACGACTATGTTCAGGTGTTCATCGACGGACGTTACATTGGTGTGCTCAACCGCGTTAAGGGCGAGACAGACATCACTCTCCCTGCATGCAGGAAAGGGGCTAAGCTCGACCTTCTCGTGGAGGCTATGGGACGCATAAACTTCGGTCGTGCCATCAAGGATTTCAAGGGCATCGACGGAACTGTTGACCTCACAATAGACCTTGAGAACAACAAGTTCACTACTTCCCTCCGCAACTGGAAGAACTATCTCCTTCCTGACACTTACGAGTTTGCCAAGCAGCAGAACTATCAGCCGCTTGAAAGCATTTCTCCTTCTAATGATGGCGACCGTGTTCCGGGCTATTACAAGGCTTCATTCAACGTCATCAAACCTGCTGATACATTCCTCAACTTCGAGACTTTCGGCAAGGGTTTGGTGTATGTCAACGGCTATGCTCTCGGAAGGATCTGGGAGATTGGTCCTCAGCAGACACTCTATTGTCCTGGATGTTGGCTTAAGAAAGGCAAGAACGAGATCATTGTTCTCGACATAGTAGGACCAAACGCAGCACAAAGCGAAGGATTGGAAAAACCTCTCATTGACAAGCTCAACATCGTCAAGGCTAAGACTCGCAACAACCAGATTCCTGATGGCATAAAGAACTACGCAGGCACAGTCGTTGAAGGACAGTTCTCTGCCGGCAACGGTTGGAAGGAAGTGAAGTTCCAGCAGCCAATGACAGGTCGCTACGTTC
>JAZRXS010000085.1:0-4203 GCA_045600325.1 Prevotella sp. | reverse complement strand
GGCAAGAAGGGGGAAAGATAGCAAAAAAGGGGGCAAGAAGAAGGGAAGAAAGAGACAAAGCTGCGGGAGTGTGCTGCCACATGCCTCCGACTAACGGAAACAGGCTGCGGAAATGACAAAATAGTATCAGTGGAAATGGACGGATTCCAGGGCTTCCTGGAAGGTTTTGCAACCCATTGGAAACCAATCGCTTACGGAACGCCTCAAAAAACATGGGAGTTTTGGGTGAAAAGTCATAGAGTTTTGATGCAAAAACATGGGAGTTTTGGAGCAAAAACGTGGGAGTTTTATGACGGAAGCCATAGGCTTGTAGAATAGAGCCGTAAAAATGACAAAATAGTATCAATCGGGAGAGAATCACAAAAAAGAGACTTGTACGCAAAAAAAGAGTGGAATAGGTGGTGGAATATTATATTTTATTCGTAATTTTGCGGCATCAAAATAGATTTTTGGCATATTTCCCAACATAAACCTTTAAGGTAAGCAACACTCCTTACCACAAAAAACAAACATTAACATACAGAAAATGAGAAAAATATTCGCATTACTACTGTTGCTACTCGCTTTTTCCATGGGCTGTAATGCACAGCGCAAGGAAATGCTCGGCCTGAAAGGAAAGATCCTGGCACACGAAGTGAAATTCTTTGGAACGGATGCCGTTTCAGAAGACTTGGCAAGGCTTTCATACAAAGAAGAAAACGGAATCCTGAAGTCTTTCAATATACTGGACATACAGTTCAGCAACCTCAGTGTACACGCCAACAGCATCTCTGGCTCATACAATATCCCAGACTTGAAGAAAAAAGGCAGGTTCATCGGCGAACTGAACGAAGACAACATGCTGGAGAGCATTTCACTGAATCTGCGAGACGAGAGCATGGACATTGAGTTCAAATACAATTCGCACGACCAGCTGGACGAAATCATCATCTCTGCAACCGAAGGTTACTACACGATGGAAATAACGGCTGACTTCTATGACTATCGTTTCGACAGCTTCGGGAACTGGACTTACCGTAAGGTGAGAGTGATAAACAACAATAACGATGATGTCGTGTCATACTACCAAACCCAGAGCCTAACGTACCCTCGCAACTATGCCGAGCAGCTCATGTGGGAGCAGGCAGAGAAGGACGGTAGCATGGAGGCATTTGCAAGCCTCGCTGAAAATACAGACGTAAGGGAATACCAGGAGCGCGCCGCCACGAGATGGAACGAGATGGCTATGCAGAAGCTCCGGACGAACGACGCGACAAAGAAGGATCTGCTGAGCATGATGAGTCAGAAGGTGGCAAGTGCGATGGTTTTGGCGGAATGCGAAAACATGTTCTCCGCACGATATGTCACTCCAGAGAACGACTACACGCAACTACAGGCACTGCTAAACAGCGACTTGCTGACCAGCAACCTAAGGGAGAGTATCAGAAGTAAGGCTGACAAGGCATATACAGACAGTATCAACCACCTGACAGACAGGATGGAAGAAGCCTACTCTTCGATGCAATATGCCGAATGCATTGAATACGCGCAACTGTTGGACAACATCAAACCCGGTATCAACCGCGCCATGGAACTGATGAACGAGAGCGCCTACAACATACTGATAGAAAAGGAAAAGAACGGCGTGATCAGTGAATCCGACTACGAGCAATACATGAGGAGGTACGCCACTTCGCGCCATTTCGAGGAAGTAGCCGACAAGCGCGCCCAACTGGTGCTTGCAAGGGCGAAGTCCACAGGCAGCGCAGATGAGTTCCAAAGGTTGAAATCCCTGCCTATGTCAGAAGCTCTTAGGCAGAAAATGCTCCCTGAGGCAGACAAGCAGATCGGGAAGATCGGGAACAAGGCCGCGCGAGAGCAGAAGATGCGCAACTTCAAGAACAACCGCGGCAACTTCTTCCACATGCAGTTTGGTGGCGGTATGGACTTCGGCTCATACGGACCGAACGGATATGGGGAGATAAACATGCGCTTTGGCTGGCACAGAAGCATCGTGAATCTATTAGTCGGAGCGAAATACAACTTCGTAACAAACTGGGACAATCCGTGGAACTCCAATAGCAAGGAACAAGAATACCTCATAGCCCGCAAGATTAGCGTGCCTGTGATGCTTCGCTTCAACGTAAAGCGCAGATACAAGAGCTCCACATACGTGGGCATTGGCGCAGAATACAACATACCTGCCGGGGATGTTACCATCGATGGGGAGAAGTTCCCTTCAAAGGATTTACTCAACTCTGAGAGCAAGATCTCTCCTCGCCTTAGTCTCGGATGGTCGGGCAGGGCTGCTGAATTCGAGTTCTATGTATTGTACAATCTCAAGCCAGAATTCAACGACCTTGGCGAACATTTCAGCCCAAGCATGTGGAGCGATGATGCGGGAAACAAGCTTCGTGGCGGCTTGAAGCTCACTTTCGGATTCTAAGCGTAGGCTCAAGCATGGGCTCCAAAATCATTGCAAAAGGCATATTTTGGGCTTGATAATGGAAAAAAGCACGAAAACAGTTTGACGTTTTGCAAAATATTAGTACTTTTGCAGCACGAAACAAACAAAATAATCTATAACATCATGAGTAAGAAAAATAAAATAAACAGCAAACGAGAAGCTTACAAGGCTAAGCAGGAGCAGAAACTGGAAGAACAAGGCAAGAGCGTTATACGCTGGATAGCCATCACTCTCGCAGTGCTTTGCTTAGGTCTTATAGGCTACTTCGCAGCATTAGGATAAAAATAAAGAGCCCCACCCCCAGCCCCTCCCCCTAATGGGAGGGGAGGGATTAGCTTAGTAATACAAAACAAATTCAAAAACAAAAAAATATGAATTTCATTAACAATATACTTCAGCGAGTAAAGCATTCTACGCTCCTCCTCGGGGGAGCTGCCAGCTTGCTGGCTGTGGGGAGCTTTGCTTCTTGCAGCGAAGAAACATACGAGGGTGATGCTCCTAAGGATTGGGCTGGCACAACTACTCTCTTCACTCCTATTGAGGACGCAAGCTTCAGCACATACTACAAGCCGGAAATCGGTCGTGTGGGCGACCCAATGCCATTCTACGATCAGAAGGCTGGCGAGTTCAAGGTGCTCTATCTCCAGGAGTTCAACAACAACGACCCTTACTGCTTCCACCCATTCTATGGCGTAAGCACAAAGGACGGTGCAAACTATCAGGGACTTGGCGAGGTTCTCCCTACAGGTAAGTCAAAGAACGAGGCTGACGCTGCCCTCGGTACTGGCTGCTGCGTATATAACGAGGCTGACGGTCTCTACTATATCTACTACACTGGCCATACTTCAAAGGAGGTCGTTATGCGTGCTACTTCTCCTGATTTCAAGACATGGACCAAGGACTTGGCTTGGGTTCTCAAGGGCACTGACTATGGTTACTCTGAAACTGACTTCCGCGACCCACAGATCTTCAAGGCTGAAGACGGCAAGTGGCACATGGTTATCTCAAGCAACCTCAAGTTTGCTGAGTTCGTTTCTTCTGACCTCAAGACATGGGAGCACGACGGCAGCTTCCCAATGATCTGGGACCGCATGTGCGAATGTCCAGACATCTTCAAGATGGGCAACTACTGGTATCTCGTTTACAGCGAAGGTCACCGCGCTTCCTGGAGTCGCAAGGTTAAGTATATGATGGCTCCTACATGGCACGACCTCAAGATTTGCTTCACTGATCCAGGTCGCTGGTGGCCAAAGGACGACAAGGAAGGCGTGCTCGACACTCGTGCCTTCTATGCCGGCAAGACTGCTTCTGACGGCACTAACCGCTACATCTGGGGTTGGTCGCCATACCGTTCTGGTGTAACCAACGACGACAAGAACATAAACGTTGGTGCTGGCGGCGAACCAAACTGGTCAGGTGCTCTCGTTTGCCACAAGCTCGTTCAGCATGAGGATGGTACTCTTACTGTAGGTAAGGTGCCTGCCATGGACGCAAAGTACAACCAGCCTGCTGAGGTTAAGGTCATGAAGACAGAAGCCGACTATGTTCTGTACAACCGCCTCGGCACCCACAACCATATCTCGTTCACTGCCAAGACTGCTACAGACGGCGACCGCTTCGGCGTAAGCTTCGGCCGTGGTACTAATCGCGTGACTGAAATCGACAAGAACACAGGTAAGCCTGTTGAGATTGATGCGCCAGAAGGAAAGTACTACACTCTCATGGTCAACCCAGAGTGGGAGAATGGTCGCCGCAAG
>JAZRXS010000084.1:0-7524 GCA_045600325.1 Prevotella sp. | reverse complement strand
AGAGATTAAACGTGCCATCAGCATGATACGTGGTGTCATAAGTGTAGATAAAAGTCCCACGATGAAATCGTATGAACGTGCACGCGCAGATGTGGAAGCAGGAAGAATTGTTGAATGCAAAGACAAGGAAGACTTCTTTGCTAAGCTGGGATTATAATGGCATACAAAGTTAGATTCACTAAAAATTTCAACAAGGATGTTGAGAAATGTCGTAAACGAGGATACAACATGTCGCGTTTAAAATCGGTTCTTGACAATCTTATTGAGACCGGAACCGTTCCACAAAACTGCCGCCCCCACAAATTATCAGGCAATCATGAAGGTGAATGGGAATGTCACATTGCCTCCGATTGGCTCCTGATATGGGAGCAAAACGACACAGAGCTCACTCTTTTAATGCTTAGTACTGGCACTCACAGCGATTTGTTTTAAAATACAACACAGAGCAGTTCTATGTTGAACTTGCAGAAATAACTTTGTCCAATGTCTGCATTTTTTGGATTGATACATTAATTTACCGCAAAACTCCCAAATCGGAGATAAGTAAAGCATTAAAAATAAAAGAAGAATACTATGCAAGTAAAAAACAATCAACTGACGGACATTAGTGCAGAATTGGATACTATCTACGGAGCAGAAGGTACTGCAGAGAGGGCAAAGTTTGATGAAGAAGCATGGAATTTCTACACCAGTCAAATTCTACTTGACGCACGCAAAGAAGCCAAAGTCACTCAAAGCGAATTGGCAAGAAGACTCTCTACTACAAAGTCTTACATTTCACGCATTGAGAACGGAGTCATCAATCCAAGTGTAGGAACATTCTTCCGCATAATCAATGCATTGGGAATGCGAGTGGATGTTATCCATTCTATCTAATATGGTAGCTTTATAGTTCAGCTATCCACATAATATCATTCAAGGCATGTCGGCTATTCATCGTAGCACGGGATGCCTTTTTTCTTTATAATATCAAAATCAGCATGGGCAACGTTTACGGCAACATTTTTGCATCAACCATACACTCACAAAGCATTGATACTATTTTGTCAAGAAAGGAGTGGTTTTCATAAAGCATAGAGTTTCTGGTAAAAAAGCTTGGACTTTTGTATAAAAACTTCCGTAGTTTTGGGTCAAAACTACGGAAGTTTTAGTTCGTTTCATCGGAAGTTTTTCCAAGCAACTGCAAAGATCTGATTTTCAATACGTTAGAAAATCACAAAAGAAAGAAGAAAAGCTTTTTTGCGACTGATACTATTTTGTCAAATAAATCGGGATTTATGTACCGAAAAATCCGCTTATGAGATGTTACGTCCTTCTACAAATAAGTTAACAAATCATAATTCATATTAATAATTCAAAGAATTATTTGGGTAGATTAAGATTTTTTTCTAACTTTGCAACGATATACGCGTATAAAAAGGCACGCGCGAGAAAAGAACAATGGAAGAAAACAAGGATATACTGAACAATCAGAATGAAGAACTCGTCTCTTACGAAGACGACAACATACGCCATCTCTCCGACATGGAGCACGTTCGTCTGCGTCCAGGTATGTACATCGGACGTCTTGGCGACGGTTCGCTGCAGGAGGATGGTATCTACGTATTGCTGAAGGAAGTCATCGACAACTCTATCGACGAGTTCAAGATGAAAGCGGGCAAGCGCATTGAGGTGGATATGGAAGAGAACCTCCGCGTATCCATCCGTGACTACGGACGTGGTATTCCTCAAGGCAAGCTCGTGGAAGCTGTCAGTATGCTGAACACCGGTGGTAAGTACGACTCAAAAGCTTTCAAGAAGAGTGTCGGACTGAACGGTGTCGGACTCAAGGCTGTAAACGCTTTGAGTTCAAGTTTTGAGGTTCGCTCATACCGTGAAGGCAAGGTTCGCACACTGACTTTCGAGAAAGGCCAACTCCTGACTGACAACACGCAGGACACAGAGGAAGAGAACGGCACAATGGTGAAGTTCACACCAGACGACACGCTCTTCAAGAACTATAAGTTCGTGCCAGCGTTCGTGGGTGATATGCTCAGAAACTATACCTACCTGAACACAGGCCTTGCCATAATCTACAACGGCAAGCGAATAGCCTCTCGCAACGGTCTTGCCGACCTTCTCACAGACCGCATGACTGCCGAGAAGATGTATCCGATAATCCATCTCGTGGGCGAAGACATCGAGATAGCTTTCACCCATGTTGACAAGCAGAACAGCGACGAATACTACTCGTTCGTAAACGGTCAATACACAACTCAGGGTGGTACACATCAGTCGGCTTTCAAGGAGCATATCGCGAAGACCATCAAGGAGTTCTCGGGCAAGAACTACGAGCCTATAGACATCCGTACTGGACTTTGCGCAGCTATCGCAGTGAATGTGGAAGAGCCTGTGTTTGAATCACAGACAAAGATCAAACTCGGTTCGCTCACAATGGCACCGGAAGGCGTCAGCATAAACAAGTATGTGGGCGATTTCATCAAGGAGAAAGTGGACAATTTCCTCCACAAGAATCCGGACATTGCCGAGGTCATCCTGCAGAAAGTTGCCCAGAGCGAACAGGCACGAAAGGCTATGGCAGGCGTTGCAAAGATAGCAAAGGAGCGTGCAAAGAAGGCGAATCTCCACAACCGCAAGCTTCGCGACTGCCGCATCCACTTCTCCGACGCAAAAAACGACCGCAAGGAAGAAAGCGCAATATTTATCACCGAGGGTGACTCTGCATCTGGTTCTATCACGAAGAGCCGTGACCCCAACACTCAGGCAGTGTTCTCTCTCCGTGGTAAGCCGCTCAACTGCTTCGGATTGACAAAGAAGGTGGTGTATGAAAACGAGGAGTTCAACCTCCTTCAAGCAGCTCTCGACATCGAGCAGGGACTCGACACACTACGTTACAACAAGGTTATTGTGGCAACCGATGCCGATGTCGATGGTATGCACATCCGACTTCTCATCATCACCTTCTTCCTTCAGTTCTTCCCTGAGCTCATAAAGAAAGGTCATGTCTATGTGCTTCAGACTCCACTTTTCCGTGTTCGCAACAAGCGCACGAGAGTGAAGGACAAGTCTAAGCTCACAGAGAAGGAACGTGCAGCAAAAACAGACTTCATAACACGCTATTGCTACTCGGACGAAGAACGCGAGGCAGCGATGGAAGTGCTGCAAGGAAAGGACATGGAGATAACCCGATTCAAGGGTCTTGGTGAGATTTCGCCAGACGAGTTCCGCGGATTCATCGGCGAAGACATGCGCCTTGAGCAGGTTACTCTCAACAAGTCTGACGACCTTGCAAAAATCCTTGAATACTACATGGGCAAGAATACTCCAGAGCGCCAGAGCTTCATCATCGACAATATCGTGATTGAAGAAGACAAACCGGAAGATTTCTTCATAGAGTGATAATCAACACAAAAACATGTTATACAAAAAGAAATAAAAACGCAAGTTGCACAAGTGACACAAGTCTCTATGCAACACATCTCAGTCACACAAGTTTTTAGGCAATCATATTAACCTACTTACAAAAACTTGTGTAACTGGCGTAAAAATGAAAACATCAGCATTTGCACTTGTGTAACTTGTGAAACTTGCGTTTCCTTTTTCTTTCAAAAAAATACAGCGAACAATGAAAGCAAAAATATTTTCCATAGTAACCATAACCCTTGCGCTCTTCTGCACAACAGCATCTGCACAGCTAAGAATAAACACAGGCAAGAACTCTCCACTCATGAAAATGCAATGGGCGGAAGCTGCCATCAACAGCCTTTATGTTGACTCTGTAAATGAAGAAAAGCTCGTGGAAGATGCCATTCGTGGTATGCTCGAAAAGCTTGACCCCCACTCCACTTACTCCACTCCAGAGGAGGTAAGGGAACTCAACGAGCCTCTTCAAGGCAATTTCGACGGCATCGGTGTGCAGTTCAACATGGTAGAAGACACACTGATGATCATACAAACCATCAACGACGGTCCATCGGAAAAGGTGGGCATCCTTGCTGGCGACCGCATAGTGTCTGTCAACGACACTGCCATTGCCGGTGTAAAGATGGACAAGAACAAGATCATGAAGATGCTCCGTGGACCAAAAGGTACAAAAGTAAGGGTGGGCATTGTCCGTCGTGGCATTGAAGGGACTCTCGACTTCACCATCACTCGCGACAAGATTCCGGTAAAGACCATCGACGCTTATTATATGATTCGTCCAGGCGTTGGCTACATCAGAATAGGCAGTTTCGGCGCTACTACCTACAAGGAATTCCTTGAGGCACTGATGGATATGTCGCAGACAAAGGACGGCAAGCACAAGCTTCTCAAGGATCAGTTCAAGACCATCATCATTGACCTTCAGGACAATGGCGGCGGCTATCTGAACACAGCCGTAAACCTGGCAGAAATGTTCCTTAACAAGGGAGACCTCATCGTATATACAGAAGGACGTGCACAGAAGCGTCAGGACTTTACTGCAAGCAGCACTGGCGACCTTGCAAAGACAAAGGTCATCGTTCTCACAAACGAATACTCTGCCTCTGCCTCCGAAATTTTCGCTGGTGCAATACAAGATCACGATCGTGGCACAATAGTTGGTCGCCGCACTTTCGGAAAAGGTCTTGTTCAGCGTCCTATTCCTCTGCCAGACGAGTCAATGATTCGCCTCACCGTAGCACACTACTACACTCCTTCAGGCCGTTGCATCCAGAAGCCTTACACTAAGGGAGACAAGAAGTCATACGAGAAGGATCTGCTCGACCGCTACAACAATGGCGAGTTCACAAATGCAGACAGCATCCATTTCAACGATTCATTGAAATACTATACCCTCAACAAGCAGCGTGTAGTTTACGGCGGTGGCGGCATCATGCCAGACATCTTCGTACCGCTTGACACTACCCAATATACAAAATATCACCGCGCACTCTCTGCAAAGAGCATCGTTCTCAACGCAAACCTAAAATACATTGATAGAGAACGCAAGAACATCGTCAATGAATACAAGGATTTCGATGACTTCAACGCTCGCTTCGAGATACCAGTAGAAGTAATCGAAGGCATCTATGCAGAAGGCGAAAAGCAGAAGATCACGCCTAAGGACGATGAGGAAAAAGCTAAGACCACAGAATATCTCAAGCTACAACTAAAAGCCCTTATTGCACGTGATATATGGACAATGACGGAATATTTCCGCATCATGAACGAGAAAAACGACATCGTTCAGGCTGCTTTGAAAGCCAAATAACGACTATTGGCACGCAAATTGTAAAATAAGAGCATCATAATATATAATAAAGAAAGGCTACATCAAAAGTAAATGGCACAGAAATTTTCAGAAGAAACATCACGAATGCTCTCATTCTCAAGACAGGAAGCCCAGCGTCTGCACTGCAACAGTGTGGAACCAGAACACTTGCTCCTTGGCTTCCTGCGCTTGGACTCTGACATAAACCTCAAGATTTTCACCGACAACAACATTGACATCAATGAAATGAAGGGTGCAATGGAGGCTAATACAAAGGCTGATTCTCAGGTAACGGAAAACATTCTCAACATTGATCTCTCCACCTCTGCCAATCATCTCATACGCATGGCTGTAGTGGAATCGGCAAAGGCTGGCAGCCAGTGCGTGGAGCCAATCCATGTTCTCATGGCAATGATCAGCAATCGTTCGAGAAACAATGTGAAGGACTTCCTTGAAGAGCGTCACATGAACTATAATATGCTGAAGGACATCGTGTTGCCTTCACCAAAGAATCCTCACGACAACGGACATCTTTCATCGGACAAGAAAGATGTTGATGATACAAAGGCAAACAATGAACCTCAGAAGACTTCATCACCACAAAGAAGAAGTTTCGGCGGAGGCATGCCTTTCTCAAACAGCATTGACGACGATGAGCCAAGCGATGACTTCGAGAGTGAAATCATGGGCGACGGTTCTGCATCGGTAAAAAAGGGGAAGAAGGGTGAAGCTCAGTCAAAGACTCCTATCCTCGACAACTTCTCAACAGACCTCACTTTGGCTGCCCGTCAGTCAAAACTTGATCCGATGGTAGGTCGCCAGAGGGAAATTGAGCGTGTTGAGGAGATTCTTTGCCGCAGAAAGAAGAACAACCCTGTGCTCATAGGTGAGCCTGGTGTTGGTAAGAGTGCCATCGTGGAAGGTCTTGCGCAGATGATTGCCGACAAGAAGACTTCACCTGTTCTCTTCGACAAGCGATTGCTTTCTCTCGACTTGACAGCGGTTGTTGCCGGTACAAAGTATCGTGGACAGTTCGAAGAGCGCATGAAGGGCATTATCCAAGAACTTGAAGAGAATCCGGACATCATCATATTCCTTGACGAAATCCACACGCTCATCGGTTCTGGTTCTGCTGCCGGAAGCATGGACGGTGCCAATATCCTGAAGCCAGCTCTCGCTCGTGGCACTGTTCAATGTATCGGTGCTACCACTCTCGATGAGTATCGCAAGTCCATTGAGAAGGATGGTGCTATGGAACGCCGTTTCCAGAAGGTTATCGTAGAGCCTACAACGAAGGAGGAAACTCTCGAAATTCTCCATAATCTCAAGGATCGCTACGAGAAGCATCACCGCGTATGCTACTCTGACGAAGCGCTCAAGGCATGCGTTGACCTCACGGAACGTTACATCTCCGACCGTCATTTCCCTGACAAGGCAATCGACGCCATGGATGAAGTAGGTTCTCGTATTCATTTGAAGAACTCATCTGTTCCACAACCTATCGTTGACAAGGAAGACGAGATAAAGGAGGTTCGCAAACAGAAGATGGAAGCCGTTGATAGCCAAGACTTTGAGATGGCAGCAAATCTTCGTGATAAGCAGACCATTCTTGAAAAGGAACTCCAGCAACTCAAGGACGAATACGAAAGCAACAATCGCGACAACTATACTCCTGTCAACGAGGAAAACGTGGCTGATGTTGTTTCAATGATGAGCGGCGTACCTGTAAATCGCGTCAAGGAAGCTGAGGGCAAGCGACTCAAGGAAATGGCTGATGTGCTGAAGTCAAAGGTTATTGCTCAGGACGATGCCATAACAAAGATGGTGAAGGCTATCCAGCGCAATCGCATTGGTCTTCGTTCAAAGAATCATCCTATTGGTGCTTTCATGTTCCTTGGTCCTACAGGTGTTGGTAAGACTCACCTTGCAAAGAAACTTGCGGAAGAAATGTTCGGTTCTTCAGACGCGATAATCCGCGTTGACATGAGCGAATATTCAGAGAGTTTCAATACATCTCGTCTCGTTGGTGCGCCTCCGGGATATGTAGGTTACGATGAGGGCGGACAGCTTACGGAGCGTGTTCGTCGCAAGCCTTATTCCATAGTGCTCCTTGATGAGATTGAGAAAGCTCACAGCAATGTATTCAACATGCTTCTTCAGGTGCTTGACGAAGGTAGAATGACTGACGGTAACGGTCGTCTGATAGACTTCTCGAACACCATTATTATAATGACAAGTAATGCCGGAACCCGACAGCTCAAGGACTTCGGACTTGGTATCGGTTTCGAGCG
>JAZRXS010000083.1:0-21175 GCA_045600325.1 Prevotella sp. | reverse complement strand
ATATAGAATGAGATAGGCTTCTTCATGCCTGGGTATGGGCTCTTCGCATTCTTTGCCTTATCAGAAGCCATATATTCGCGAAGCCATGTCATGGCAGGACGGTCAACACCGTTCTTGATGATACCCGAGTGACCTTTGTTTATCTGTATCTCATTTCCGTTTTCATCTTTTGCCTTATCAGATGTCCATGTGCTACCGTAGTTAAAGCCCCAAAGCGTTACACCGGCGCAATAGTCAGCCTCCCAAAGCAAAGGAATCTGTGCCTTGTAGTCTCTCAACTGAGCTGCATCGTCTATAGTACCGATGTCATACTCCGTGATATACATCGGCATCTTCAAGGAGTTCTGAATATTGTTCATTGAATTCTTCAGTGTTGTTGCGCTACAGTTTGTAAGGTCGTGGCTCTGGCAACCGTAAGCATCGATAGGAGCGCCAGCATCACGAAGCTTTGTAACGAGGTCGATGAACTGCTGAGTGTTCCACTGGAACGTGTTGAAGTCGTTGTAGATGAGGATTGTCTCCGGGAAGCGCTCGTAAGCCATGTCGAAAGCCTTTACAATCCAGTCGAAGCCTGTCTCGCCCTGTCCGCCGAGAGGTCCGTACCATGTAGGAGTGTTAGCCTGATGACCTTGAACAGCCTCATTCACAACGTCAATCATTTCCACCGTTGGATACTTCTTCTTTGCAGCATCCATCCAATCCCTAACGGCAACAAATCTGTCGTAATCGTTAAGGCTGTTAATCCAGTTAGGATACTGTGCTCCCCAAAGGAGACAGTGGAACTTGAATGGGAAATGGTGGTTCTTGGCATAGTTGGAACAGTTGTCTGCACCACCCCATGTCCAACTGCTCTGGCCACCACCTTGAACAGAAGACCACTTGGTCTCGTTCTCAGGAGTAATCTGGTTCCAAAGAGTAGCGTACTCAATACCAGCACCGTTCACCTGACCATTGGTAGTGATGTTGCCAAGAAACTTGTCAGGGTTTGTAGATAGCTGAGCGTAACTGCCTGCCGACATCATTGCCGCCACTGACAGCACCGCAGCCTTTCTGAGTAAAGTTTGTTTCATAAAGTTAATAGTATTATATTTGCTTGTCTGTTAGTTTAGACACTTTATCGCGTGCAAAGTTACTGAAAAAGAAACACAAAACCTATTATTTCATAATATTTTTGCAATATTCTCCAATAAATGTTATTCATTTAAAAATAAAAGTGTACCTTTGCACCGGTATTTTGCCATTAACAACATAATTATTTCCAATTACCTTACCTTTTCATTCAAATAAGTAAGATAACCCTAACACTTAATTTATATGAAGACTATTACCCTTGTCGTTTCACTTTTCCTAAGTGCGACTTTTGCTTTTGCACAGGAAAAATTCGAAATTGGCATTCCTGGAAATTCCAATTATGACTATCTTAAGGGCTACGCGCCCCTTAAGGAGTGTGTTGACCGCGAGAAATACCCTAACTTCAAGGTTGCACTTGCGCTGGCAGCCAACGACTACAACAACTCAAACAGCATCTGGCGAAAGCTTGCCGATGCCAACTTTGACGAACTCGTAACCGGCAACGCCATGAAGATGGCGAGCTGTGTGAACAACAGCGGAACAATGAACTTCACAACAGTGAAGAACTTCGTGAACAATGCTACTGCCGCTGGTCATCAGATTTACGGCCATACTCTCGCTTGGCATTCACAGCAGCCTAACGGATGGCTTCTCTCTCTGATGCAAGACCACCCTGCACAGCCTATTCCTGGCGCTGATACAAAAGTTACTCAGGAGTTCCACAGCATAGATTATCGTGTCAAGAGTCAGCAGAATGTCGGTTGGCATGCGGATTATAAGGAATACAACTATAGCGTAGAGTTCGATGCTACCAATGGCATGAAATCTACTGTGACAAAGAAGGCTTCTCAGAATTTTGAAGTCCAGTATTGGGTAGCAAGCGGTATGCCTATTGCCAAGGGCGAGAAGTGCAAGATGATCATTACGATCAAGGGTAGCAAACCAGGATATACGTATGTTCGAATAGGCGAGTGGGCCGGTGGTCCGAACACGAACATCAATTTCACTACCGAATGGCAGGATGTAGAATGGGAATTCACGAATACCTATGCAAGCCCTGGCATCCTTCTTCAGCATGGCTCTTTCGTTGGCGATATATATATCAAGCAGATCCGCTTCGAGAAGGTAGTAATGGGCAAGAACGTAACTGAAGACCGTCGCTGCCTTGCCATCGACGCCAATGCCAACAATGCTTCAAACGCTGGCTTGGAAGAATTTGACACTCAGCTCACAATCAAGAGTGGATCTTTCAACAACAAGGACAACTACAAGCTTACAGCCCTTGTGCGTGCAGACAAGCGTGCCACTGTTCCTACAACTATCGGCAACATTCCTTTCACTGACTCTTGGAAGACAATTACCCTACAGGGATCATTCAACTATAATGGCTCAAGCATAGTGCTTCCACTCTCTGTACTTAACGAAACAAATAGGTTCTATTTTGATGATGTATCATTGGTCATCAATGGCGAGGAGAAAATAGTCAATGGCGACTTCAGCGGAGAAGGTACCACTTCTTTCCAGGTAAAGCAGGGAACTGCTCGTCCAAAGGCTCCTGCCATCGCTGACAATATCAGTTATCTCCTCGTTCCAACACCTACTCCACAGACTGCAGAGGAGAAGCACGACACTCTCGTCTATGCTATGGACAAGTGGATCAAGGGTATGATGGAGGCATGCAACGGTAAGGTCAAGGCTTGGGATCTCGTGAATGAGGCTATCTCAGGTGGTGACAATGACGGCGATGGTATCTATGACCTACAGCACTATGAAGGTTACAACCCTAATGGCACATGGGACGTTGGTGGCGAAGCCTTCTACTGGCAGGACTTCATGGGCGACCTTGAGTATGTTCGTCAGGCTTGTCGCCTTGCACGCAAATATGGTCCTTCTGATGTGAAGCTCTTCATCAACGACTATAACCTTGAATCCGACTGGGACAACAACAAGAAACTGAGGTCGCTCATTGAATGGATAAAGCGTTGGGAGTCTGATGGTGTGACATTCATTGACGGTATCGGCACTCAGATGCATATCTCTTGCTCAATGAATCCAGGTACTCTTGATAGTCGTCGCAGACATATCCGCCAGATGTTTGAACTCATGGCTGCTACAGGCAAGCTTGTTCGCGTCAGTGAGCTCGACATGGGTATGGACGATGTAAATGGAGATGGCGTGGCAACAGCCAACATTACGGAGGAAATGCACAAGATGATGGCTGACCACTACGAGTTTATCGTGAAGACTTACCTTGAGGTTGTGCCACCAGCACAGCAGTGGTCTATTTGCCAATGGTGTGCCACAGACTCTCCTGCTGGTAGCGGTTGGCGTGCAAACACACCTGTAGGACTCTGGAACAAGGACTTCTATCGCAAGCATACTTACGCCGGATGGGCACGTGGACTCGGAGCCGAGGCTTCGACTGCAATCGACAACACTGTAGTTGCTCCACAGAACGACGGCCACAAGGCGTACAATCTCTCTGGACAACAGGTTTCTTCTGACTATAAGGGTATCGTTATCCGCAACGGAAAGAAGATTCTCGTAAAACCATAGTTGTGGCTTCCCACTTCAAAGCCACTAACAACGAAAAACTTCAGTGAATGCTGAAGTTGGAAGAAGTTTAAATACTTCTTTATTTTAAGGGTTATAAAGAACGGGCGATGCTGTGAAGCATCGTCCGTTTGCGTTTTTTACAGCTTAACATTAGGCGGATTAATAAACAAGGATTCAATCAAATTCAACCAAAATACAGGTCTTGAAACTGCAAATATCATTTTAATTTGGTTGAATTTGATTGAATCTTTGTTTTTATCTTCATTATAACAGCATCTTTGTTTAATTTTTCATTTTATTTTGTTAATTTTGCGCCAAATATTATTAACCTATTTTATGAATATAATAAAGAAAGGAATCATTGCCATGGGAGCAGCAGCCATGATGTTGTCATGCGGAGGTCAACAGCAAAGTGTTGACGAAAAGGTAAATGCCATCTACGAAAAGATGTCACAGGAAGAACGTCTTGCACAGCTTCAAGGCATCTACATGTCTAAACTCTTCACGGAAGACGGCAAACTCGACACTGCCAAATGCCGTGAACTCATACCAAACGGTATCGGCCACTGCTCACAGTTTGCCTTGAACAGCCCGATGGAGGCTGACAAGCTTCGCGACATGGTGGCAGAACTTCAGGACTGGCTTATCCACAACACACCATCCGGCGTCCCTGCCCTACTCCACGAGGAGGTTCTTTCCGGCATCAATGCCCTCGATGCCACAGTCTATCCACAGCAGATTGGTCTCGCTTGCTCTTTCAACACCGAGCTTGCTGAGCTCAAGACATACCAGACAGCCACTGCACTTCGCAAGATTGGCGGCTATCAGACATTGTCACCGATGATTGATGTCGTACGCGACCCTTCGTTCAACCGCCTCGAAGAATCATACGGAGAAGACGCATATCTCTCTGCAGAGCTTGCCACAGCCTTCGTGAAAGGTCTTCAGCATGACGGAAATCTCAGGGAAGGCGTTGCCGCTTGTACGAAGCATTACCTTGGTTATGGTGGCGGTGGCGACGCAGAAGAGAAGGAACTCATGGAAGAAATCCTCCTTCCACACGAGAATGCCATCCGTCTCGCTGGCGCAAAGACTGTAATGCCTGGCTATCATGCAGTGGACGGAATCAAGTGTGTGGCTAACAAGCACATACTCCAGGACATTCTTCGAGATCACATCGGCTTCGATGGCATCATCGTCAGCGACTACGGAGCTATCGAGCAGATAGACGATAGCCTCAACGATGTGCAGCGTGCAGCTGCTGCCATCAATGCCGGCAACGACGTTGATTTCCCAGAAGGCAAGAGCTATGCCCACCTTCCAGAGGCCATCAAGCAGGGACTTGTCTCTCAGCAGACATTCGAGACAGCCGTTAAGCGCGTCTTGAAGCATAAGGCAATGGTTGGTCTCCTTGACGAGAATCCAAAGCTCTACGAGGAAGGTCACATTGCATTCGACTCAAAGGAAGAGCGCCAGACAGCTTACGACCTTGCCACACAATCTGTTGTACTTCTCAAGAACGACGGAATACTCCCTCTCAATGAGATAAAGAAAGGCGACGAAGGCTTGAAGGTAGCCCTCGTAGGCCCTAATGCAAACACCATGTGGCCTATGCTCGGCGACTATTCTTTCCATTCAATGCGCTTCTTCTGGAAGGAGAGTATCGAGAGCGACCAGCACCCAAAGATTGTCAGCCTCAAGGACGGTATGCAGAACAATCTTCCTAAGGGCATGCAGCTTCAGTACAGCCGTGGCTGTGATTGGACTGATGTTGTGGAGACTGTTGTCGAGAAGAGTGGCGACCCTCGCGTGGCTTACCTCAAGAACATCCAGAACCGCATGATAGATTCTGGCGAGAAGGCTGACCTTGCAGAAGCTCTCAAGATTGCCAATGAGAGCGATGTCATCATTGCGGCCGTTGGTGAGAATGCCATCCTTTGCGGCGAAAACCGTGACCGAACTCACCTTCGCCTTCCTGGAAAACAGGAGGAATTCGTCAACCAGCTCATCGCTACAGGCAAGCCTGTTGTGCTCGTCATCTTCGGCGGTCGCGCACAGGTAATCTCTGGTCTTGCAGAAAGATGCGCAGCTGTCATCCAAGCATGGTATCCTGGTGAGGAAGGCGGCAATGCAGTTGCTGACATTCTCTACGGAAAGGTTAATCCTTCCGGCAAGCTCAGCGTTAGCTATCCTGCACAGGAAATCCACGGAAAGGTCTGCTACAACCAGTCTTGCGATAAAGACCCACGCGTAGCCTACCCATTCGGTTTCGGCCTCAGCTACACTACTTTCGAGTATTCAAACCTGAATGTGAAGCCAACGGCAGAGACAAACTCAGAGAGCATCGCCGTGAACGTAGATATCAAGAACACAGGAAAGCTCGCGGGCGACGAGATTGTCCAGCTCTACCTCTCCCCTACCGGCGACAACAAGAACCTCCGTCCTATCAAGCTTGAAGGTTTCAAGCGCGTATCTCTCGCTGCTGGCGAGAGCAAAACAGTCTCTTTCAACCTCACTGCCCAGCAGTTCGGCTACTATAACAACAAGCAGTGGACGATAGACCCAGGCAAGTACACCATCAAGATCGGTGCTTCTTCCATGGACATTCGCCAGAAAGCAGACATCGAACTCACAGGCAAGCAGCAGACCCTAAAGCGTCGCACCGACAGGTTTGGGGAGTAATGTTACAATATTTAGGACTTACCAAGCATAACTCTTGCAGTTTCAGACAACAACTCTATGAGTTACATACAAAAACTCCATGAGTTACATACAAAAACTCTATGAGTTCCAAAAAAGTTCGTATACAAACTCGAGTGAAGTTTGTATACGAATTTTTTTTGTTTTGTATACGAACTTTTTTGGAACTTCAGAAGAAAAGGGGCTTTACAGAGGGAAAAATCCTCCGCAAAGCCCCTTTTTCGTTGCTATTGCGATGCGTTTACAGCAACGCGTAAACCTGATAAACGATGGAATAAAGTCCGTTGTTCAAGGCATCCACTGTTATGAATTCGCGAGTTCCGTTGCGGAATGTGGTCTGGAAAGACTGGCCTGTATTGCCAGAATTCTCCTTTACCCAACCCTTTGCAGCCTCAGCATCCTTGAGGAACTTCTCATAGCAATCCTTGCTTGAGAACATCCACTTGATGGAAGTTACGCCGTTGGCAGTCACGGTATAGTTGATGCCTGCCCAAGTCTCGTCTGGATAGAATGCCCAGTTGCCGTTGTACTCTACATTGCCGAACTTGTAGGTACCAGTGTTTCCACCACCGAGAACAGTTTCATAGTTCCATGATTTGAGTAGCTCAACAACCTTTGGGGAAGTCTTCTGTTCGAGGATCTTCTGTAGTCCGCAGAAAGCAACGTGGCCAGAAGCCTTCACTACACTATCACAGCACTCAGCATTGTCTTGCTTGCACTGAGCGCAATTAGCGCACTGCGCATAGATGGTCTGCATCATGGCAGCCATAACCAAACATAAAAAAAGTCTTTTCATAATCTATTGTATCGCTTAATTTTCTGCAAAGTTAGCAATTTATTCATTTATGTAACAGGAAAAATGAAAAAAAACTTTCAAAAAACACGATTATATTAATTTATTATATTAACTTTGCCCCGATATTTCACGCAAAACTTAACCAAAAGCATATATAACATCTAAACAGTTTACATTTAATATTATGGCGACACCACACAATGAAGCCCAGGTAGGCGATATAGCAAAGACTGTCCTCATGCCTGGCGATCCATTAAGATCACAGTTTATCGCAGAAACATTCCTTGAGAACCCGAAGCTCGTGAACAATGTTCGCGGCATACAGGGTTACACCGGCACATGGAAAGGCGTGCCAGTGACGGTAATGGCAAGTGGTATGGGTATGCCTTCCATCGGTATCTACTCTTATGAGCTCTACAAAAACTACGGCGTAGAGAACATCATCCGCATCGGTTCTGCCGGCTCTTACGTAAAGAACCTGCACGTTTATGACGTGGTTCTCGCCACTGGCGCATTCAGCGAAAGCTCTTACGCCGCTACCCAATGTGGCTACGAGAAGGACACCACATACCCATCTGTTGCCCTCAACGACAAGATCATTGACGCTGCGGAGAAGCTTGGCATCACACTGCAGCAGGGACTCATCCACTCTTCCGACGTTTTCTACCGCGAGAGTGACGACTATCTGGAGGAAATCCACGAGAAGGGTTGCGTAGCCGTAGAGATGGAGAGCTTTGCCCTCTTCGCAAATGCTCGCACTCTCGGCAAAAACGCCGCTTGCCTCCTCACCATCTCCGACTCTTTCGTAGAGGAAGCTGTGACTACTCCTGAGGAGCGCCAGAAGAACTTCAAGGAGATGATGAAGATTGCCCTCGACGCTGCCATCATGGAGTAATATATAAAAGAAAACGATTAAGATGAAAAAACTTCTAACCCTTATTTCCCTCTTCGTCGGACTTACTGCATTCGCTCAGCAAGTCAGCGTAAAGTGGGCACTTTCCAACGTCAACAATCTGGCAAGCGCATCGGTTTCCGGTGACGATGCTTACACAAACCTGTTGACCACAAACCACACAAAAGGCGACAAGATAGCCGATGTTACGGCTCTCTCTGCATCCAGTGCTGCTGATGGCTACACTGCCGTGCCTTACGAGCCGCCATTTGCCTCTTTCCGTGTTGCCACAAAGACTACGGCAAAGACCTCCGGCCACAGCGTTTCCTTCAGCGTAACGCCTAAGAGCGGGCATAAGTTCAAGCCAACAAAGATTTCCTTCGATGCCTGTAAGGTGGGTACGGATGGCGGCAGCTTTGATGTCTGCACAAGAATTGGCAGAAACACGGAGACTGCCCTGGAAACCGTCCTTCCACTCCGCAACCGCATTGATGCTTCCAACTCCACGGGCTATTCTCACCATGAGATAGTTGTCAACGACGTGGTGGTAGAAGGCGACGGCTTCGCTGTCATCATCTATTTATATAATATTAATGGTATTGACAACACGAGTCCAAAGGCTCTCGCTCTCCGCAATGTAGTTATAGAAGGTGCTGTGGATGAGGAAATCCACACTGCCGAGCACTATATCTCATCGCTTTCGTTCAACAACAACGGCGAGACCGCTGACCTCACAAGCCTTATCCAGGGACAGAAGAACGGTGCTTCTTTGCGCTACAAGGAGAAACTCTCCGCTCAGCCTACTGACTTCAATGTCGTTTGCGCAGAAGGCTACACTGCCGATGTTGACTACACCGCGCCTACCGCTCGCGTTTCCATAAAGAAAGGCGGCTCTGAGGCGTTCTTCCTAAACATCAGCTTCACCGTTGCTGCCAATGCTGGCAACAAGCCTGCCGCAAAGCCTTTGAAGCGCGGACTGATGGCTGTTCACATCACTGACGCTGAAGGTGTGAGCAAGGGCAATCTCGTAAGTTGGCGTCATCGTGAAGCCGACGGCACAGGAGTGAAGTATCGTCTCTATCGCGGCACGTCTCCTGACGGCACATTCTCGCTCATCGGTCGCGGCAGCTACACCATCGACAGGACGAACTATGAGGACGCTTCGGGCACGGCAAGCACTTACTACAAGCTTTGCGTTTACGACAAGTACGGCGAACTCATCGAGGAGGAGGTCAGCGGAAAGACTTGGGACAGTCAGACCATGACAATCCCTCTCAACGTGCCTATAGACAAGGTCAACGGCGCAACATACACTCCTAACGACGCAAGCATCTGCGACATGGATGGCGACGGCGAATACGAAATCATCCTCAAGTGGAGTCCGAGCAACGAGAAGGACGCTGCTTCTTCCGGCACTACTTCAAATCCTATCATCGACTGCTACAAGCTCGACGGCACTCAGCTCTGGCGCATAGACCTCGGTCCTAACTTCTTCACCAGTGCCCACACCATCCAGTTCATCGCCTGGGACTTCGATGGCGACGGCTATGGCGAGTTTATATGCAAGACCGCTCCTGGCACCATCGACGGACAGGGCAACTACGTTCTCCTTGGCGACGATGACCCTAAGGCTAACCTTCTCAGCGGAAGGGGAAAGCAGGATCATGGCGGCGAATACATCACGGTGTTCGACGGTGCTACCGGCGCAGAGCTTTCCACCATTCCTTACCACACTGCATACGGCGACGTGAGCACAAGCATCTGGGGCGACTCCAACCAGAACCGCTCAGAGCGTTACCTTGCTGCCCTCGCCTACCTTGACGGACCAGACGAAAACCCTTCTCCTATCTTCGCTCGCGGCTACTACAAGGGCGCTTTCGTCGGTGCTTACGACTGGGACGGCGTGCAGCTCCGCGAGCGTTGGGTAAGCAGAAACACCACTTCCGGCAAGGGGCTTTGGGGTGAAGGCGCTCACTGGATTTCTGTTGGTGACTGCGATGGCGACGGCTTCCAGGAGATTGTCTATGGTTCCGCTGCCCTCGACCACGACGGTTCTCTTCTCTACCGCACAGGTCTCGGTCACGGCGATGCCCTCCACCTTGGCGACTTCCTCACGGATCGCGAGGGTCTCGAGGTGTTCATGGCTCACGAGGAAAGTCCTTACGGCTTCGACCTCCGCGACGCAAAGACAGGCGAACTCCTCTGGCACAAGACGGAAACAGGCGACACGGGTCGTGGACTTGCCGCCCACTTCGACTCTTCCGAGCCAAGCGCGCAGATGATCTACAGCGCGTCGAAGTATATGTACAACCTTGACGACAAGGGCAGGAACGGTTCCAACGAATGGACCATCGGTTCGAGTGGCGCGGGCGTGAACAACCGCATCTACTGGGACGGCGACCTCTACGACGAATACTTCGACAAGAGCATCATTGCCCATTGGAACCCTACTACGAAGGTGTTCGACCGCTACAAGGTGAACAACACTTGGTACACTCAGGGTACTCTCAACAACGCTACGAAGTACAACCCTTGCCTCCTTGCCGACATCCTCGGCGACTGGCGTGAGGAAATAATCACCCACGACGGCAAGAACCTCATCATCAATGCCACAAACTACCCTTCCGACTACCGCATCCCTCACCTCATGGACGATCCTCAGTATCGCGTGCAGGTGGTCAACCAGAACTGCTGCTACAACCAGCCGCCACACCTTTCCTTCGACCCAGCGGTGAAGTATAAGGGCAACCCTAACGTGGCACAGCAGAAGAACGAAGTCAACGGCATTGAGGAGATCAACCTTAACCCTAACCTTAACCCTAACCGCCCTGCCGCAATATTCAATCTCCAGGGTGTCCGCGTAGATAAGCCTACAACACCAGGCATCTATGTCGTAAACGGCAAGAAGGTGATGGTCAAGTAATCAAGACACAAACATAACACCACCTATTTTATCCCTGTTCAAACCCTCCCCAAGGGCATGGACAGGGATAACTATTTTAGAAATTGAAACTATTTCATAACTTTTTCTTGAAATCTTTTCATTTATTTGTTAAATATTGTTATTTTTGCACTTGATTTTGATGCATTATAATCAGAAATACCAAGAAAAGAGCCTATAAAGAAAGTCCTTATAGACGTAAATGAAGGACAAGTCGTGTGACGCATTGGTTAATGCGAGCAGGATAGGAGGTGGCGACGTCCCTCCTTGCATCGGAGTTGAATCCGGTGCCCTCCCCGAAGTTCAAAAGCCATCATTGGCAGCGGACTCAGATACAGGGGTGTCCACCAGAAATGCGCCTTCCCCAACCTCCCCCCCTTCAACCATAACCCTTCAGAAGCATTGGTATGCTATGCGTACTACATACGGTCGCGAGCAGAAAGCTTACGATTATATTGTATCCAATGGCGGCACGGCATTCCTGCCCTTGATAAAACAGGAGAGAGTAATCAAAGGCAAGAGACAGATCGTAGATGTCAGCCGCATTCCGAACATCTTTTTTGTATATGGCACGGAAGATGAGGCAAAGGAATTTGCATACGACAACGTGAATCTTCCATTCCTTCGCTTTTACTATGAGTCGCATTTTGAAGGAATAAGAATCATCAAGGAGCCACTTATTGTTCCAGACAAGCAAATTCGCAGTCTCCAGATTCTTTGCAATGCAGAAGCAGAAGACATTCGCTTGGTACCGAACGAGATGGTGCGCAAATTCAAGGAAGGCGACAGCGTAATCATCACAGAAGGTGAATTCAAAGGGATTGAGGGAAAGGTGGCACGCTGGCACGGGCAGCAACGTGTAGCTATAATTATCGAGGGGCTGTGCGTCATAGCAACGGCATACGTTCCAAGTGCGTATTTGAGAAAAATGAATCCCGACAAATGATATTGGAATTTAAGCAATACTACAATAAATATACCGACAAAGAGCTCATTGAGCTTGCCATAAACCCGCAGAAAGACAAGACTCCAAACGATGAGGGTGTGGCTTTCCTATTGTACAAAAGGTATGACCCTCTACTTCGTAAACTATACCTTGACATATACGAGAAAAAGTACGACTTCTATGAAGACTGTTTGGCAGACTTGTTCACCTACTTAAAAAGTGGAGAACCAGCGTGGCGCAAGTTGATAAACTTTGAGTGGCGGAGTTCATTCGGCACATGGTTGAAGAGAACAGCGCATTTCCGTTTCATGGAAATAAAGCCGTACCTGATAGGAAAATCCAATATTTCCCTCTCTTTAGATGTTGAGAATGAAGGGCTTAAGGTGCAGTTGCCTGACGGTGGAATAGAAGACTATGAAGACCGGGAGCGCAAGGTAATACTCATGGAAGCCATTTCCCTACTCAAGGATGATGACCAGAAGTTTGTTATCATAAAGCGTTTGCAAGGCTACAACAGCAAGGAGATTGCTCTTCTCTTGCAAAAGCGTTGGACAAGGCATGGCATCGTAAAGTATAACAACAAGAAACAGGTGGTGGTCCCTGATGCCGCATACGTTGACGTAAGAACACAGCGTGCCAAGGATAATCTCCAGAAAATCATCAACAAATTAATGTAAGAATCCCGCATGAAGATAACCAACGAACTCTTAGCAGCATACGCAGAAGGTAACGTCTCGCAAGAAGAACGCCTGGCTGTACGCCATTACCTTACTGAGAATCCTGATGAATGGGATTCCATGTTAATGATGATGGACGAAGATCATGACCTGACATTGGATGAAGGGGAAGTTGCAAAAGCATCCCACAATATCAGCATAAACAAAGAACTGGGCAACATGCTTTCCGAGCTTGACACCGAGGAGTCTTCTTGTTACCGAATTCTTCCTGCCATGGCAATGGCAGCAGAAAACAAGGTGGACAATCTCTGCGTTGTACGTTGCGAGGGCATTGCCCTCAGGCGTTTCGGTTTCAACATCACGGACGAAAGCCTTCTCGCAGAGTCGCAAACAGAGGGATGGCTGCAACCTACCGGCACAGCCCTGCATAATATAGGTCGTCTTGCAGGCTCTCATGGTTTGGGAGTATCACACAGATATGAATGTACCATTGACGACATTCGCGAATCCCTCGCTGCTGGTCATATCGTTCTTGCTGCGGTTGATTCCAAAGAGTTGACAGGCGATCTGGAAAAAGAAAGACTGACAGACATAGTTGAGGGAGAGAGACCAGACCATGTTGTCATAGTGGAAGCTGCAAGCGAAGAAAGTGTAATCATCACAGACTCAGCAACACCACAGCAGCACGACACATATCCACTTACGCAGTTCCTTGATGCTTGGGAAGATTCCTCTCGTTATCTCATCATTATAAGTGACGGCGAAGAATACGACCCTCACCCTATCGACCTTAACGGCGTGGAAATATCAGATGACCTCATCGAACTGCGTGAAGCCATTGCAGAGAACGCCCATGAAGTTTGGGCATACAACCGCAAGCAGGAAGGCTGGACATACGGTCCAGAACGAGACGACCAAAAGAAACTCCACCCCGACATGATAGCCTACAACCAACTCCCAGAATCAGAGAAACTCTACGACCGCGAAATGGCAATGAACACCATCAAACTCCTGAAGAAGTTGGGGTGGGAACTGAAAAAGAAAAAGTAGCATCATCGGCATGTCCCTCATCAACTCCATCTTCGTCGACGCCATAGCAGCCGACAACAACGACGAGGTCATGGAGAAACTCAAGGATATCGAGGAGCAGATTAAGGGGTTAAAGGGCTGTAATAAGAAAGAACTGAAAAAAAAATAATGATTAAGAACAACCTAATTTCTCTTACAAAATGCTTTTGATCTTCCATATTATTCCTGAGAATTTAGAAGAAGCATTAGGTATGCTTTGGGTTCTATTATCTATAGTAATGCCTTTTTCCATAGTTTATAACAGGTCTTCTATCATTGAGAACAATTTTCTAATTGATATTAAATTATGCAAAAATGTTGAAGAAAAACTTAAACTTAGAAAAGATGCACAAAAAGATTACACACTAACAATTATCTATAGTAATCTAGTATATATTATTCTATTTATACTTGCTTTATTCTTTTTTAAGGATGTACCTGTATTAAAATATATAACGGTAGGCTCATTCTTTTTCGTCAACCTTTGCATATACAACATTTTCAAATATAAAGTCTCACTACTCACATTTAACAAATTCAAAAAAGACAATTTCTATCTTTTTTTACGAGGATTCAAACAGGATGAAATCGTCTTACATGCAGAAGACCTTCAATGGGAAGATGAATTCAAAGATTCTTTTGAAAAAGAATACCTTAAAAACGTCAAACTTATCAATGATTTTTACGCCATTGGCAAACCTGAAGAATTGTACTCACCTAATGGAGCCAGAAGAATATATGTTGACGAGATAGATTGGGAACCTCAGGTTCTTGAACTAATAAAACGAGCAAAATTGATAATTATTCTCGTATACCCGAGCAATAGTTGCAAGATAGAAATATCTAAAAGTTTACAGTTCAAAGAGAAAACCATCTTTTTCTTCAGGACTAAAAATGAATTGGATTTTTTAATCGATTGTATTCTCAATTGCATAGGGAATTGTACAATTAATAACTCAGAAATACTAAAATTAGAAAAGGCATTTGGATTGGACGTCTTTAAATTTCTTGATTTCGTTGCATATTACAATGGTGAGGAATTTATAATAAAAGATATAAAAAATGAAAAAGGAATCTACAATTTCATTCTGAATTTTACGAGAAAAACGTTTTTAAGCAAAATTTATTTGAAGTTCAAAAGAAGAATATCTAATCTTAGCACAACAAAACGATTATTTATTATAGTCTTTTTCATCACTGATTTATTTCTGATGTATCAATTTTATACGGAACCACACAATGTCAACAAAGAATTTTCTCCAATGGAAGATTTCCTTATTTCAATATCACTCGCATCATTTATAAGTTTCATTATTGCTTTTATAATAACAGGGTCCTTTGTAAAGACAAAAGACGAGATTTTGAAACATTTTTACGGAATAACGTGAAGGCTACTAGTATTTAATCCACAAAAGATAACTATGGAATCAAGAACATATAAATTCAACGAATCGACATTGACAGTAACGTTCGGGAATATTATTGAGACTCAAGCTGAGATCATTGTCAGTAGTGATGACTGCTATGTAACTATGGGCGGCGCCATACGCCAAGAGCATACGTCTCGATATTTCTGATATCGACCAGATAGATTTCAAGAATCCAATGGCATCAAGCAAGAAATTGACAACAAGCTTGATGTATGTGTTGAACAAGTAATAATAAGAACAAATGTCACGCATTTTCATTTCCTACAAACGTGTAGACAAAGACAAGGTCTTTAAGATCAAGGAGCAGATAGATTCCGCACTCGGCGAAAAGTGTTGGATAGACCTTGATGGCATCGAGAGTGATGCTCAGTTCAAGAATGTCATCATCAAGGCGATCAACAAAGCTGAGATTGTGTTGTTCATGTACTCGCAATCACATTCCAAAATCATCGATTTTGAAAAGGATTGGACCGTACGTGAACTCAACTTTGCTCAGGCAAAGAACAAACGTATAGTATTCGTAAACATCGATGGCAGCAAACTTACCGATGCCTTCACTTTTGACTTCGGCACAAAGCAACAGGTGGACGGCCGTTCACAAGCTGCCATCGCTAAGCTATGCAAGGACATCAAGACGTGGCTGGGCATCAACGATATACCAGAGACCGTCCAAGAACCATTGAACCAAAGTCAAAGTCAAAGTCAAAGCCAGAGTCTGAGCCAAGGCCAAAGTCAAGGTCAAGGTCAAAGTCAAAGTCGAGAACAGAATACAGGTCACAGTCTCACCGGCAAGTTAAAACGTATCAAGAATATTGCAGTTAAGGGCTGTCTCGGCGCTGGGGTCCTCTTTATACTGTTGCTAATCATCGGCTCTATCAACGAATGCAATGACGAGAAACAAGTAAAGTCAATAAAAGCAAACCCATACGTTTACCTTGACAGCAGAAATGAACCACCCAAGGATTCCATCAAGATAACATGGCCAGAAAGCGTTGAATATGGTTATCAAGTGGACTTCGTGCGCAACATTTTCGGAGATATGCGAAAGGTAACAGGCGCAGGCGGCAAATCCTTCTACATCAGCAGCAAACCTGTAAACGAGGGGCTATGGGATTACATCATGGAAGATGGATATCCAGGAATAGAGGAAAGGCCTGCAAAAACGGGTGTGTCATGGAACGAGTGCAACATATTCTGCGAACGTCTGAACATGAAGTTGGGAACGAGTTTCTCACTTCCGACAAAAGAAGAATGGAAGCAAGCTACAATAAAAAATGAGGCTGTCATCAATTACAACCCTCTCACCGACAAACAAGAATACTGCAAAGACTGGGCTACAGATGCCAACGGCAACCAACTGCCAGAGAAAATCATCTGCGGCTTTGATGTTGTGAAAGGTGAAGCTACTTCCAATCTGCAATTCCAGGAAAGCAGCATAGCACCAACAGAGAGGCCCGACACCATCACCTTCCGACTGGTGCTAAGGGGGAAATAGGTATGGATAGATGCAGAAGTCTATGAGTTGTTGCTAAAAAGTCATAGAGTTTTGGATCAAAACCTCAGGAGTTTTTGCAAAAAGTCATAGAGATCTTTCTTGAAACTCTATATGATTTCTGCATCACCCTACACCTCTACACCTTTTCACGCCAACCACCTGACTATCAACAACCTGAGCAGATGTAGAGTACTCACTGCCCCTACACCCACTCTACACCCACTCTACACCACCATATCATATTGACTGTAAGCGAGTTAGGAATCGAGGGTGTAGAGGTGTAGAGTAAATGCAAATTTATAATCAACACGGAGCGTTGCGGGAACGATTAGTATATAATTATCTAACCAGAACAATAAGACAAAGGCATCATGCAGCAATACACCAACATCGCATTCATTTCATACAAGCGTGAGGATGAGAAATGGGCGAAGTGGCTTCAAAATAAGTTGGAGCACTATCAGTTGCCTATTGAGATCAGGAAGCAGAAGGTTGAGTTTGCTGAGAGACCTCGTCATGTCTTTAAGGATACTACTGACCTGAGCGGCGGTGTTCTGGAGAAGGCTATCAAGGAAGGATTGGCATCTTCCAAGTTCCTTATTGTTATCTGCTCCCCTCGTGCTGCGAAGAGTCCATGGGTGTGCAAGGAGGTGCAGGAGTTCATAGATTCTGGACGTGAAGAGTATATCATCCCCTTCATCATTGATGGTGAGCCATATTCAAAGGACATTGATAATGAGTGTTTCCCCGAGGCATTGAAGTCTCTTGCTGGTGAGAAAGAACTATTGGGCATCAACATCAATGAGAATGGTCGTGATTCTGCTGCTGTCAAGGTTATCGCACGTATGTTTAACGTGAGGTTTGACACGCTATGGCAGAGATTCCAAAAAAGAGAAAAAAAGCGTAGACGACTTGTTATTGGTGTACTTGTTATTTCCATACTATTGATAGCAGGAGTAGCTTTATTTATTGGTTGGCAGAACATTGAGATTAGAAATAAAAACCAAGTAATAATGCTCAATGAAGAAAAGTTGGTTGTAGAAAAGGCAAGTACTTTGTTTGTAAACGGCAACATCTGCGATGCAGTAGCCCTTTGTTTGGATTTTTCCGAATTTTACGATGATCAGTATTTCCCTGAAATAGACTCCCTACTTCGTGCTTCATACAGAAAGTTTGAAGAGAATACTTTTAAATTAGCAAAGAGTGTTTCTATGCAAGACTTAAATACAATCTCTTCAAATAATGGTAGAACTATTTTTTATCCTAATGGCACTAATAAAATATGGATACAGAAACTTTTGCCTGGCGAAGGAGGATATAATGATTTTTTAGAAGATATGATTCCAAAGAGCCTATATATACATAACATCGAAGATGGAACTAAGATATCAGAAAAATTTGATTGTACAAGTCAATTTGTCTTAGACGAGCACACAAAAAAGTTAATATGCGTAAATGATCTTTCCAAAAATGTTGAATACTGGGACACAAATACTTGGACAAAAACAAAAGAAGTTTCTTTTAATAAATACCTACACCTTTCTGCAGATGGTACACGAGGTGTTACATATAAAGAGAATGATAAAGGTTTTGAAGTCTACGATTGCACAACAGGAGAGAAGGTATTTGATTACGATTGCAAGAATGAAATAGAAGCAGGTAGTATCTGCATAAATTATAATGGAACCCGCGTTGCATTTATTAGTAATGGCAAAATTGTATTGATTGATGAAGACAAAAAAGAGAACTTATTTTCAGACGATGATTATGCAGAAGGCTGCTGCTATGATAATAGTGGTAGGTATTTGTTAATCGATACTCATTATAACAATGTAAGATTATTCCGTGATGACATCGCAATGGATTTCACAACTAGCTTAGCTAACGAAGCATATTCTAACGGAGCACATTTGGGTGTGACAAGCAAAGATGGAGAGTACATTTTAATTAACGACGAAATATATAATTTGAAGATACATCATCCAAATCGTTTCGTCAACAAACTTGACAAGCGTATCAGTTCTGCATATTTTAGTGGTGATAATAATAAACTCATAGTATTGGATGACTTGGGCAATTTGCATACCTATGTAAAAACTCCAGAGATAATAACGCGACCAAATATAATAAACATTGAACCTCTTATTAACTATGATTCCTTTTGTTATCCAGAAGTTATTGCTTATAAAAACGATGGAACCTCCTTTTTGACATGGACTCATGAAGGTGATAGCCTTTTTGTGGAAAGATCACTTTCTAAATCTCTTGATACTATAGGTACCTATTCCAAATTACCTTTGTGGTATTGCGAAAATGGAGAATTGACACCTAATAGCCGATATGGTTTCTCCACATTCTATAATAGTTCGCATTCTCTATCACTAAAAGTGACGAATGACTCCTTGATGCAAATTCGAAAAAACGGAAAACTTATTGTAAACCGTCAGCTTGCAGCTAAAATTAAATTTGCATCCTTTTCTCCTGACGACCGATATGTGGTAATTACAACAGGAGATTATGAGCCATATCGTATTTATGATGTAGAGTCAGGTGTGATGGTTGATGAAATAAACCCTGAATTATGCGACTTTGGTGTTGCTGCGTTCGATGAAAAAATGAACATTCGCTATCTTTACCATGATGATATGAATCTTTATCAACATCAAATACGTACTGTAGGCTACTTGCCATATAATAAACTGATCGAATTTATGAGACTGTTATTGAAGAATTTGCAAAATATTGATGCGAGATGAGTTCGTCATCTAACAGCTATCATTCTATAAGTAGCTAGCAACCCCCAAATAATAACGATGAAAAATATTCTTTCTATATTTACCCTTCTGTGTGCTTCACTAACTTCTTTCGCCCAGACGCAGACGGCAAAGGACATCTATACCAAAGCTTCTGCTGCGAATGCCAATGTCGAGAATATAATAATGTCGGAGGCAAGCAAGGTGGACAGTACATCTTGTCATGACCTTGCTGTGATGTTCTATCAGGCAAATGACTATACCCATGCTGCTGCCTGCTGGGATTTGGCAAGGCAGAAAGTCAGGAAGTTTGGCAAGAACTATGAGAAGATGCTGAACTTCATGGCAATGTGCTATAATGAGACGAATGACCAGAAAGGCGTTGCTCATGTGATGGCACTTATGGAGGAGCATAATCAGCACGAACTGACATTGCCTTGCGATGAACCAGAGTGCATGACCGAACGTGCCGAATACTATGCTACAACTGGCGATAATGCCATGGCGAAGGAAAACTATCTTAAGGCTTTGCAGATGCCGATGACTGACGCGCAGAAAACGAAAGTGTATGAGTCGTATGCAAAGTTCAATGGCAACATGCACGAGTTTGCTTTGGCAGTCGAGTATTTTCTGATGGCGGCTAATGCCAAGAAGGCGGTTGAAGGCGAAACGGAGGATTATATTCAGTTGGTATATAAAACAGCGGTGTATAGTTATCTTGGAAAACTCTTTGAGCAGTCGTTAGGCTATTATCGTCAAGTGATAGCATTCTATGAGAAGCACGACAGTAATGCTGCAAGGAAGAACATTGCGCAATGTCATAAGGGCATGGGCAACTCTCTGTCTGCCTTGCAACGCTATGCTGAGGCACGCGATGAGCATAAGCTCGTTGTGGCTTACTACGAGAAATATGACAAGGGGAGCGAGGAATATCCAAACGCCATCACTCGTGTGGCAACGGCAGAGAAGTTCAACAAGGAGTACGACATCTCTATTGAGCATTACAAACAAGCCATAGCCATCTATAAGGAGCGCGGAATGAGCGAGAAGGCACACGACACGCAAAACTCCCTCAACCTCTGTTATGCATATGCTGGCAGGCAGATGGAGACCAACGATGAAGTGGAGAAAGCAGCTAAAGAGGCTCAAAACGCTAAGCTGGATGCCAGCATCAAGGAGGAAATAGAAAACTTGGATATCTACAAGACGTATCTCAGCAAAATGCAATATGCCAGTGCGTTGGGCACTATTGCAGGAAATTACTATCTTATGGAAGACTACCAGCAGAGCGTATCATACTTTAAGCAGTACATGGAGGCGGTGCGTGATGCCATACGCGATGAGTTCCGCATGCAAAGTGAGGCAGAACGTATGACCACCTGGGCATATGAACGTAACAACATACAAGAAATCATGGAATTGCTGACCACTCTTCCTGTAGGCAACGAAGCACTTATGCCGGATCTTGCAGCTTTGGCATACGACTGCATGCTGCTTTCAAAAGGTATTCTGCTGAATTCATCAATTGAGTTTGAGAAGCTTGTCAATGCAAGCAATGACGCCAAGCTTAAGGCGACGTATGAAGAGACGAAGCGCATCAATGCTGAACTGATCAAGATGAGACAGACAGCAAATACCGACAACGACTTGACCGAGATAGTCAAGTTGCAGCAGAAGAGCCAGCAGTTGCAATTGGAATTGAACCGCAGTTGTGCAGAACTGGCAGACTTCACAAACTACATCGGTTACACATGGAAAAATGTGCAGACAAAACTACAGAAGGAAGATGTAGCCATAGAGTTTGCTGCCATCAAGACAGGAGTATTTGACGATGACAACCTAATGGTAGG